>JANOUB010000172.1:0-2238 GCA_031416615.1 Thermoleophilia bacterium | reverse complement strand
GTGCTGAAGTCGCACGGTCGCGAGCTCATCGCGCTCCAGGCATGCCACCCCCGCTTCTTCGCGAGCCAGCGGTACATCGTGTGGGCGAAGCCCGTCCGGGTGACACCAACGGGTGGCCGACCCTACCGGCCGGTCAGGTAGCGCGTTCCCGTGAAGATATGCCGCGAGAGTTCGTGTGCAGCTCGGCCGTAGGATCGTCAGCCGCTCCGCGCTCTCGCCGAGTCGGCGGCTGGCCTGCAGCAGAAGCGTGACCGACGTCTGGCGCCGATGGCTGTCGCCCCTGTGCGGATGATCGACGGCTCGGGCCCGCTGCGAGGCGCCGGCGCCCTGGCGGCGACTGGTGCCGCGGGTGGACGAACGTGACCGCGATCACGACCGCGAGCCCGAGAAGCGCGAGGCAGACGCTGATCAGGGCGGCAGCGGTCGACATGGCGCTCCTAGCTTTGACCCTCTGCTTCGCCGGAGGCTGGCCTGAGGCCGTCAACGCCTCGCGCCGTATGCGCCGCCGCGGGGCGGAGGAACCACGCGGCGGCGACTGCCCCGGCGGCCGCGACGGCGGCGTTGACCTTCAGCCCGAGCGACAGTCGACTCGTCAGCTCGTCACCGGTTGCCGCACCGAGAAGCGCGCCCATGACAGCAACACCGACTGCGAGACCGACCGCACGCGCCGTACTTACGAGCGCGCCTGCCAGTCCCTGGCTCGATGAGGGCAGCTCCGCGAGCGCGACGGCCGTGACGGGGGTCGCGGTCATCGCGACACCGAGCCCGGCGAGGGAGAGGCCGAGCACGATGCCGGCGATGCCGAGCCCGTCGTCGAGCCGGGAAAGCAGGAGCATGGCCACCGACAGCAGCGCCATGCCTGTCCCGGCAAGCGTGCGCGCCGCTATCCGGCCTCCTGCGATCCCGGCGAGTGGCGCACCGACGGCGATCACCGCGGTCATGGGAAGGAACGCCGCACCGGCCGCGAGCACGCCGTATCCGGCTACCGACTGCAAGTACAGCGACATGAAGAAGAAGAGGCTGCACATCGCCGCTGTCGAGAGCAGTCCGACGACGGAAGCGCCGACGAGCGGGCGCGAGCGGAAGACCGTGAGCGGAACGACGGGGTCAGCAGCGCGGGCCTCGATGGCGACGAACGACGCGATTGACGCGACCGCGCCCGTGGCGAGAGCGACGACGGCCGGAGACAGCCAGCCGTCGCGATTGCCGCGGGTCAGGGCAAGCAAAGCAAAGAGCAGCGCAGCTCCGGCCGCTGCGGCGCCGGCAATGTCGAGGCGCCCCTGGACAGGCGTCAACGGAGTCGTGGTCGATCCTGTCGCGGCTATGCCAACGAGGAGCGCGCCCAACGGAAGATTGAGCAGGAACAGACCGCTCCAGCCGACGTACTCGACGATCACGGCGCCGAGCAGCGGGCCGCTCCCAAGCCCGATTGCCGAGATGCCGGCCCAGACGCCGATGGCGGCTCCTCGCCGTGCCGCGGGAAACAGTGTGCTGATGGCGGCCAGGCTTGCGGGAGCGACGAACGCGGCCCCAATGCCCTGCACAGCACGAG
Source organism: Thermoleophilia bacterium (assembly GCA_031416615.1). GTDB lineage: Bacteria > Actinomycetota > Thermoleophilia > Gaiellales > Gaiellaceae > Gaiella. Next base: position 686 of record JANOUB010000172.1, on the reverse strand, counting down.
CGGCGATGAGAACTGTGCCGCCGTCGGCGAGAGCGGCGGGAATGCTCGCGAGCGTGAACACTGTCAGACCGGCGACGAGCGCCCGGCGAGCACCGAACCGGTCGACGATCTTGCCGGCGAGCAGCAGAAAGGTTGCGAGCCCGAGCGTGTACGCGTTCAGTGTCCACTCGAGCTCGCTCATGTCCAGACGCAGGTCGCGTTGCAGAGACGGAAGAGCGACGGCCACGGCGGAGTCGTCGAAGACGACGAGAAAGGACGCGAGCGAGAGGGCGGCGAGCATCGTCGCCCGACGCAGTCGCGGAGTCTCGGTGGCCCCTCGACGAGCGAGGGCGGCGATCATCGTCGCCGCCCTCCGAGGGGGAGCGATCGCCAGGTCAAGCCGGCGTACCGCTCTTCGAGTGGTCATGGCGGGAGCTTTTGCCGTGACCGGCGTGCCCACAGCCGCTGTGTGCCTGATGGGCCTCGCCGGCGGGCGCCTCAGGGTCGGCGGACACTGACTCTGTCGCCCGGTTCTGCGGGTCGTCGTGCAGCCCGTGACTGTGCCCTCCTCCGCCGCGGTGCATGAAGAACATGGCCAGCGGGCAGGCAAGCAGGAGGAGCAGAAGGATGAGGGTTGTCGCGTTCACTGCGCACCGCCTTTCGTTTGGGTTGCTGTCAGCTTCGGCGGTGCGGGTGAAGAGCGCGTG
>JANOUB010000171.1:0-1815 GCA_031416615.1 Thermoleophilia bacterium | reverse complement strand
CGGGACGAAGGCCCGCACCCTGGCGGTCATCGACGTGTCCGCTCCGAGGAGGCCCCGACTCCTGCGGACAGTCCTGCCGCCGTTCCTCGCCCACGACGTCGTCTTCGCGCCCGATGGCCGTGTGTGGGTGACGTCGGGCGTCCGCGACTCGATCGCGGTCTACGGACCTGGTGCGGCCAGGCCCGCCCTGATCCTGCCGGCAGCGGCGCCGCCGCAGCACATCGCCTTTTCGGGCTCCCGCGCCTACGTGGCGAGCGGCGACGACGGGACAGTTCGCGTCCATCGGCTCGACGGGAGTGTGATACATGCGGCCTCGCGCGTGCCGCGTGGCTCGTACAACGTCACCTTCGGCGGCCCCGAGGTGACGTTCGGGCGCCCGGTGGCGGTTACTCCCTCGCTCGACCTCGGCACCGTCTGCCTGCTCTCGCCCGGCGGCTCGGTGCGCATTGTGAAGAGGGTGGCCCGCTCGGCCCACGACGCCTGCGTCGTCGAGGCGGGATGAGGGAACCGATGGCGGCCAGGCGGTGTAACTGCACATGAACGACTCGAGGAGGAACGAGATGCGCAGGATCAGGATCACTCTGGCTTTCGCCGTCGTCGGCGCTGCCGCGTTCACCGGGATCGGCGCAGCCGGCGGCGGCGGGCCCGCGCCTGGTGTCGCCCTCGGTTGGGACGGCATCGCTGCTCCGTCGGGGGTGCGTTACGTCGCGCTTGCGGCGGGAGAGAGGACAGTGGTCGCCGTCGTCCGGCGAAACGGAGGTTCGATCGTGCGGTATGGATCCGTCCCCGGCATCCTCGGCGTGCCGCTGGTCGCGTTCGACGGAACCCCCGGAGGGCTCTCGCGCGACGGGCGGACGCTCGTGCTCTCGTCGTTCACCGGTGGCCCCGAACCGGCTGCGCGGACGACGTTCGCGATCGTCCGGACGCCCGGCATTCGTCTGCAGCGTCTCGTCACGCTCGCGGGCTCGTACAGCTTCGACGCGCTCTCGCCCGACGCGTCGACACTCTTCGTAGTCGAGTACCTGACGGCCAACGGCACCCGCTACCGCGTCCGGATGATCGACCTGCGAACGGGCCGTCTCCTGCCGCGGGTGATCGCCGAGAAGGGAGTCACGACGATGAGCGGGCAGGCGCTGACGCGGGCGACGAGCCCGGACGGCCGTTGGGCGTACACGCTCTACCGGAGCCCGGAAGCCACCGCGTTCGTCCACGCGCTCGACACCGTGCGCCGGCAGGCGATCTGCATCGAGCTTCCCTGGCGGGGCGAGGCTCAGAACGGGCTCGAAGTCGCGGGGCTCTCACTCGACCCGCGGGGGCGAATGCTCACGGTCCGCCAGCCCGGGGTCGGCACGCTCGCGACGGTCGACACCCGGGCGTATCGCGTGACCGTCTCGCGGAGGCCGGTGGCGGTGTCGTGAAGCTCAGGGCGCGGGCAGCGCCTCGGTCGCGATCGCGATCTCCTCGACCACCTCGCGGATATCGCGGTTCGCGTTGAAGATCCGCAGCTGCCGGTCGGCGCTGTTGCCGCGCGACAGCAGCGCGGCGATGCCTTCGAGCTCGCGCTCCGAGCCGAGCTCGCGCGCGTGGGGCTCGAGCTCGCGCACCGTGCGCCGCACGAGCTGGGAGACCGGGATCCTGTTGGTCCGCCCGGTGGCGAGATCCATCACCGGCGCGTCGAGCCCGTAGCGCGCGGCAAGCCACTTGTTCTCGGTCGTCAGGATACGGTGGTAGCTCGGGATCTCCTCGCCCGCATCGTGGCGCTCGGAGAGCTGCTTGACGAGCGCCTGGCAGTACGCCGTGATCGCGACTGCGTCC
>JANOUB010000170.1:0-1765 GCA_031416615.1 Thermoleophilia bacterium | reverse complement strand
GTCGTTCGGCGGTGTCAAAGGGCGGACCCAGGTTCCGCTTCTCGTCGATCGCTGGCTCGCGGGCGAGATCGACGTCGAGTCGCTGCTCACCCATCGGCTGACGCTGGACGAGGTCAACCACGGCTTCGAGCTGATGCACGCCCAGGACGGGATTCGCAGCGTGATCACGTTCGGCTAACGGGCCGCTATCAAGTGGATCCAGGTTGAATCAGTCGTCAGGGCGGTCCGAGCGCGGCAAGCCCGGGAGCCTGCGGCGGCAGGCGCCACCTGCGACGACGGCATCGCGGGCGCCCCTCCCGGGGGCGCGGGCGACGGTTCAGCCGACCGCGAGCAGGAAGAACGACGCGAGCAGGACGACGGCGTTGCGCAGCGGCTTGACGAAGCGGGTGTGCATCGTGTGGTGCAACAGAACTCCTCGCTCGACGCGGATCAGGGCGATCCGATACGACGTTATCATTGGCTGCCTGTGACTCGTGTGCTCGACCCGGAAGGGGCCCACCTCGCCGCTCTGCGCCGACTGGGCGACTTCGGGGGCCGCCGCGTGCTGGAACTCGGCTGCGGCGACGGCCGCCTCACGCTCGGGATCGCCAGAGAGGCGGCGAGCGTGCTCGCCTTCGACCCGGACGCCGAAGCGGTCGAGCGGGCACGCCATTCGCTTCCTTTCGCGCTTGCCGATCGCGTCGCCTACCGGGTCGCTTCGGGCGAGGAAATCGAGCTCGAACCGGTCTCGTTCGATCACGTCGTCTTTTCCTGGTCACTCTGTTGAGTGACCCCGGAGGACGTCGTGCACGTCCTGGGCAATATGGTCGAAGCGGTCAAGCCGGGCGGAATGGTGCTCGACCTGCAGGTAATCCGGCCGAACCCAACCATCGAAGTCGACGGGCGAGTCGTGTGCGAGATCGACGGCGAGCCGCTCTTCCGCACGGCCGACGCCGCGACCGCGGCCGTCGACGCGCTCATCCGCGACGGACGGCTGGTCGAGCAGGCAGTCGACGACCACGACGTGCGCAAGCACTACGACAGCGGAGCGGATCTCGTCGACGACTTCGCCGGCAAGAAACGGCGGCTGCCGGACAGCGCCGTACCCTGTCTGCTCGCACTCGTGCAGCCCTGCGCCGTGCGCGAGCGCTGCCGACTCCGAAGGCTTCGGGTGCGATGACGGCTGGAAGAGCCGCTCGACGCTCGCGCGAGCGCGGATCCTACGGCTCGAACCGGCCGAAGCGTTCGCAAGGACGAGAACCGCCGAGGCCGAGGGCGGTCGAGGTCGAGCTCTACGCACGCGGCATCGGGCGGGTGCTCGCCCTGGGCACCTCGGGCGGGAGCGACCGCGAAGAGTTCGTGCGGTTCTCGAAGGGGTAGTCGGCGCCGGCTCAGCCGTCGGTGCCGGGGTCGGCTTCCGACGAGAAGCTACGGTAGACCGAGAGGAGCGCCTCTCGCCGCTCGGGCGTGAGGCTCGGGTCGGCGAGGATCGCGGCGACCGTCCGGCTTGGCCCGGGAGCCACGTCAGCAGAGGCGGGAGCCTCATCGTCGTCGTCGATCAGCCCGGCCTGCGCGAGCAAGGTCTCGGCCGAGACGTTGAGCGCATCGGCTACCGAGCGGAGCACCCGAACGGACGGCTGGTGCAGTCCGCGCTCGATCTGGCTCAGATAGGCGTTCGAGACGTCCGTCAAGCGGGACATCTCGCGCAGAGACAGGTTCGCGAGGTGCCGCTGCCCCTTGATGAAGGAGCCGAGCGCCTCGAGCTGGGTCTTCCACGAGTCGTCGG
>JANOUB010000169.1:0-2057 GCA_031416615.1 Thermoleophilia bacterium | reverse complement strand
GCGTCGCGAGCGCGAGCGCGAGCGCCACGAACACGAACACGGCGTTCCGCCACGTCGGTCGCGCAAGCGCGAGAAGCGTTGCCCACATGACGACGAGCGCGAGCGGGTAGTAGAGATTCTCCGTCATCACAGTCGCCGTATAGACGAGCGACGGGAGAGCGACCGCGAGCAACGCTGCGAGCAACGCGAGCGCTGACCCGGCCACCCGGCGGGCGATCAGGTAGGCAGGCACCGCCGCGAGCGACATCGCCAGGCTGTTGATGACCTTGACCGCGGCGTAGGCGTCGGTCAGCGAGTCGAAGAGCGCGTACGCGGGCGAGATCAGCACCGGATAGAGAAGGCCGTACCCGCTCGTTGGAACGTCGCGGATCCCGAACGAGCCGGCTGCTGCGAGGCTCCGTCTGAGCTCGGAGTAGGTCAGCTCGTCCGTCATGATGAACGGCGCCAACATGTGCCTCGAGAGCGAGGCGCGGACGGCGAAGGAACCAACGACGATCGCAGCAAGCCAGGCCCAGGCGGGCACGGCCCGCAGGCGCTCACCCACCGAGGTCGACCTCGGCCAGTCTCGCGGCGATCGCCCGCGCCTCGACCGACCCGGGTGCGATGCCGACAGCAGCCGCGGCCTCACTCACCTCGAGGAGCACCGCGTCGTCGACCGCGCCGCCGCCGGCCGCCTGCTCGAACGCAGAGACGTACAACTCGGCGACACGGTCGAGATCGTGCTCCCGCCGGGCCAGGGCCTGCGCCGCTGCTCCCATCGTACGGCGGACGTCCGGCCGCGTCGCGAGCAGCTCGAGCGCGGCCACGAGCGTGTCGACCTCCTGTTCGTCGACTGGAATCTTCAGAGCCACGTCGTCCGGTAACTCGGAGAACCAGCCGACGTCGCTGACGATCAACGGGCGGCCGAGCGAGAGTGCGCGGATTGCCGTGCCCGACGTCTCCCCCATTGTCGGCGAGCGGAGATTGACATGGACGTCGGCGGCGGCCATCAGCTCCCAGAGACGGCGCTCGTCGACGTAGCCCTCGCGTACGAGACCGGCACCGTCGAGCCCGAGGCGCTGGAGCCGCCGGTCGAGGTCGAATCCGGGCGAGGTGGCCCCGACGAGGAGCAGTGCGCTCGCCTCGTGTCGCTGCCGCACCGTTGCGAACGCCTCCAGCAGCTGCGGCACGCGCTTGCTCGCGTTCACGTTGCCGAAGGTGCCGAAGAGCGGCTCTCCGCCGATGTCGGCCGCCGCCAGATCGGGAACCGGGAACGCGGGGTGCGGGACGATCCAGACCGGCCCCTCGAAGCCCGCCGCGCGGGCCTTGCCCTGGACGTACCGGGAGTGGACAATGAGGCCGGTCGCGAGATCGAGCACCTCCCCCGCGAGGTGAAAGTCCTCGGGGCGGTTCTCCCACAGCGGCGGGATGCGCTTATCGAGGACGGCGTGACCCAGCAGCCGCCCGACGACCCCACCCTCGCGCTCCATTGCGTCGAGGTAGCCGTGCCCGTCGCGGCGGCCGATCGTGAGGCCGGCGACGAGATGGTGGAGGACGAAGTCGTGGAGGACGACGACGCCCGGTGTGCGGCGCAGCGCCTCGACGATCCAGCCGTGAGCGTCGGGATTGTTGCCGATGTGGTAAACACAGAGATCGGTTCCGCGCGGAGGCTTCTTCGCGCCACGCTTGACCGTGACGGCTTCGCACCGCGCACGGAGGGCCGAGAGCAGGAGCGCAGAGTAGTCGGCAATCCCCGACCGCTCCGGTGGCATCGGGCTGAAGAGCGCAACCTTCATCGGCTCACCCCTTGTTCCGGGAGAGGTCGAGCACTTTGTGTTGAATCAACACAACTCCCCTGCCGAGCCGGGAACGGAGCGCCGCGCGTGACGGGTCACGAGAGCAGCCTGCCGATGGCGCGATCCCAGGTGACCTCGGCAGCAATCATGTTGCCCGCTCGCCCGTATGCCGCGGACTCGTCCGGATGGTCGCGCAGCCACACCGCCGCCGCGGCGACCGCTTTGGCCTCGGGTGGGACGACGCGGCCCGTGGAGCCGTCGTGCACGACCTCGAGCGGCCCA
>JANOUB010000168.1:0-2483 GCA_031416615.1 Thermoleophilia bacterium | reverse complement strand
CACTGGGACAAGTTCCGCGAGAACATGTTCCTGATCCCGATCGACGACGAGCACACCTACGCCATCAAACCCATGAACTGCCCGGGCCACATGCTCCTGTTCGGAAGCCAGCTCCGAAGCTACCGCGACCTCCCGTTGCGCTTTGCCGAGGCCGCGCCGCTCCACCGCAACGAGCCGGCCGGGGCGCTGCATGGGCTCACCAGAGTCAGGTACGTCACCCAGGACGACGCGCATATCTTCTGCAGCCGGGAGCAGATCGACACCGAGCTGGACGGATCGCTCGAGTATCTCCGCTACCTCTACGGGCTCTTCGGGATCGAGCCTCGCGCCGAGCTTTCGACGCGACCCGAGAACAAGCTCGGAACCGACGACGAGTGGGACTTCACCGAGGGCAAGCTGATCGAGGCGCTCGACCGCCACGGCATCACCTATTTCGTCGGCGAAGGAGAGGGCTCGTTCTACGGGCCGAAGATCGATCTCCACATCACCGATGCGCTCGACCGTTCGTGGCAGCTCGGCACGATCCAGCTCGACGCGCAGATGCCCGCCCGGTTCGGGTTGACGTACATGGGGCCGGACAACCGTGAGCATCCGGTGTTCGTCATCCACCGGGCGCTTTTCGGCTCGCTCGAGCGATTCATCGGCATCATCATCGAGCACTACGGCGGCGCTCTGCCTCTCTGGCTCGCACCAGTCCAGGTTCGGCTGCTGCCGGTGAGCGAGGCCCACCGAGAAGGTGCGCAGGCGATCGCCGCACGGATCCGAGAGGCCGGGTTCCGCGTCGAGTTCGACGAGCGCGACGAGACGCTCGGCAAGCGGATCCGCGACAGCGAGGTCGAGAAGATCCCCGTCGTCGTCGTGTTTGGCGAGCGCGAGTCCGAGGCAGCGCTTGCGGTCCGAACGCGCGGCGCGGGCCAGTCGACGCGGTCGCTCGACGAGCTGCTTGCGGATCTCTCGGACGCTGACGCCGCGCGTGCAACCCGGGAGACAGGCTGAAGCCTGTCACCGTGGTCCCGGGTGCGGTGACAGGCTTCAGCCTGTCTCCCGGGTTTCGCCTGGCATGCGCACATCGCTCCGCGCTGCTACGCTTTCGACCTGCGAAGTAGGGGCCGTTACCCTCACCTCCGGAGCCACAGGCTGCGCGGGTTCAACCGAGTCGAACGACGAGGGAAACGGTGCCGCTGCCTGCCAGCGGCGCTTTTGTATTTCAGGGAAGATTGTGACGTTTTAAGGAAGGATCAGCCCAGTTTTGAGAAGAGGAATAGCTTGGTGAGCAGCCTTTGAGACCCCGGCGCCGTCCTGAGGACAGGACCCGGCCCGTCGTCCAGACGGAACGGATCAACGACCAGATCCGCGTGCCGAACGTAAGGCTCGTGGGCGAGGACGGAGAGCAGATCGGGATCAAGTCGACCGATGAGGCGCGCGAATACGCGTACAGCAAGAATCTCGACCTCGTCGAGGTGGCAGCGCAGGCAGACCCGCCCGTTGCGCGGGTGATGGACTACGGGAAGTACCGCTACGAACAGGAACAGAAGGCGAAGGTCGCGCGGAAGCACCAGTCGCAGATCAACGTCAAGGAGATCAAACTCAGACCCAAGATTGGAATCCACGACTACGAGACCAAGAGGGGCCATGTCGTCCGTTTTCTCAACACGCGGGCGAAGGTCAAGGTCACGATCATGTTCCGGGGCAGGGAGAACCTGCACCCCGAGCGCGGTCGCGACCTCCTGATGCGGCTCGCTGAGGACATCAAAGAGGTCGGCCAGATCGAACAGCCACCTCTGATCGACGGGCGCAACATGATCATGGTTTTCGGGCCGACAAAGAACGCAGGAGTGAACCCAGATGCCGAAAGTGAAGACGGGAAGCGGAGCGAAGAAGCGCTTCAAGGTGAGCGGAACGGGCAAGTTGATTCGCCGCCACGCGATGAAGAGCCACAACCTCGAGCACAAGAGCTCGAAGCGTAAGCGCGGGTTCCGCAAGGACCAGCCGGTCGCGCACGCCAACGTGGCGGCCGTCAAGCGGCTCCTGGGGATGAAGTAACCGATGCCCAGGGTGAAGCGATCTGTTGCCGCACGCAAGAAGCGCCGTAAGGTCCTGGAGCAGGCGAAGGGGTACTGGGGTCTCAAGAACTCGCACTACCGCTACGCGAAGGAGCAGGTCGAGCATTCGCTCACCTACGCCTATCGCGACCGCAAGAACAAGAAGCGCACGTTCCGGCGGCTCTGGATCGTGCGGATCAACGCGGCGGCGAGGCTGCACGGCCTGTCGTACAACCAGTTCATCTCCGGGCTGCACAAGGCGGGGATCGAGCTCGACCGCAAGTCGCTCGCCGATATCGCGGTGTCCGATCCGCCCGCGTTCGCCGCGGTCGCCGAGCAGGCCAAGGCCGCACTCGAACTGCCGGCCGAGGCAGCCTGACTCCGGAAGTGCTGCAGGCGGACGTCTTCCGCCAGCAGGCAGCGCACTTCACGCTGCTCGGC
>JANOUB010000167.1:0-6357 GCA_031416615.1 Thermoleophilia bacterium | reverse complement strand
CCGAGCGCGAGCAGGGTCTGGTTCGTCGTCATGTTCGACGTCGCCTTCTCTCGCCGGATGTGCTGCTCGCGCGTCTGGAGCGTGAGCACGAAGCCGCGGTCGCCGTTGAGGTCGGTCGTCTGGCCCACGATCCGCCCGGGCATGCGGCGAATGAACGCGGTGCGCGCCGCGAGGAAGCCGTAGTGCGGGCCGCCATAGCTCTGCGCGTTGCCGATCCCCTGCCCCTCACCGATCGCCATGTCGCAGCCATACACTCCGGGCGCCTCGAGCACACCGAGCGAGGTGAGGTCGACATGGGCGACTGCGAGCGCGCCCCGCCCTCGAGCAGCCGCCGCGAGCGCAGGCGCGTCCTCGAGGCAGCCGAAGAAGTTCGGCTGCGGGAAGATCACGGCGGCCGCACCCTCTGCCGCGGCTGCGATGCGGTCGGGATCGGTCACACCGCCTTCGTGGCCGACTTCGACCACGTCGAGGCCAAACCCCGGCGCGTATGTTTTCACGACCTCGCGCACCTGCGGGTTGAGCGTCTCGGCGAGAACGATGCGGGTTCGGCCGGTGGCGTGCTTCGCGATGAAGCAGGCGTCGGCCGCCACCGTGAACCCGTCGTAACCGGACGCGTTCGACACATCCATGCCCGTCAGCTCACAGATCGCCGTCTGGTACTCGAAGATCGCCTGCAGGACTCCCTGACTCATCTCCGGCTGGTACGGCGTGTACGCGGTCAGGAACTCACCCCGCTGCAGGATCGTGTCGACGATCGCCGGCACGTAGTGGTCGTAGATCCCGGCACCGAGAAAGGAGAGCTCCACGCCCGTATGGGCGTTCTTTGCCGCGAGCTCTTCCAGGTGCCGCACGAGCTCAACCTCGGTGAGAGCAGGCGGGACATCGAGCTCGCCTGCGAACCGCACCGCCTCGGGGATCTGCGCGAACAGGTCGTCGATCGAGGAGACGCCGATCGCGGCCAGCATTTCGTCCCGGTCGCGATCGGTGAGCGAGAGGTACCCGGCCGTCATTGCCCTGCCACAACGACCCGGTACGCATCGACGTCGAGGAGGTCGTTGACCTCGGTCGGATCCGTGAGCCGGATGCGGACGAGCCAGCCTTCGCCATATGGGTCTTCGTTGATCGACTCGGGCTCCTCGATCGCCTTCTCGTTGACCTCGAGGATCTCGCCGGACAGCGGCGAGATGACGTCGGAGACAGCCTTGACCGATTCGACCTCGCCGTACGGCTCGTCCTTCACCGTGAGCCCACCCACCGCCGGGGCCTCGAAATGCACCAACTCGCCGAGGGCGTCCTGTGCCCACCACGTGATGCCGAGCACCGCCTCGTCGCCGTCGATGCGGGCCCAGTCGTGCTCGGGGTGGTACTTCAGATCATCCGGGTAGCTCTCTGCTGCTGCCACCTAGCTCTCCTCCTTGACGTAGATCGGTTTCTTGACGACGTGCGCCCGCTTCGGCTTACCGCGGACGTCGATCACGAGCTCGGTGCCGGGTGCTGCCGAGCCGCTCGGGACGTACCCCATCCCGATCCCGAGGTCGAGCATCGGCGAGTGCGTTCCTGACGTCACCTCGCCGCCGCCCTCGATCGCCATTCCCTGGCGCGGCACGGCCTTCTCGTCCAGCACGAACGCGACGAGCTTTCTGGCGGGCCCATCTTCCCTGATCCGGCGGAGCTCCGCGACGCCGCTGAACTCCTTCTCGAGTGCACACGTCCAGCCAAGGCCGGCCGAGATCGCGTCGGTTTCGCCGGTGATGTCATTCCCGTGCAACGGATAACACACCTCGAGCCGGAGGGTGTCTCGCGCACCAAGGCCGCAGGGAGTCGTGCCGTTCGCGACGACGGCATCCCACAACTCGACCGCGTCCTGCGCCGCGCACATCAGCTCGACACCAGCCTCGCCGGTGTACCCCGTGCGACAGACCATCACCTCGACACCGTGGACGGCGCCCATCACGTGGGTGAATGGAGGTGCCTCCGGCAACTCGAGCGCAGCAGTTGCAGTCGGCCCCTGTACAGCGAGGAGCGCATACTCGTCGGAGGCGTCGCGGACCTCGGAGCCGCGGCTCTCGCGCTCCTTCAACCAGGCATAGGCGACCTCACGATTGCCGGCGTTCACGACGAGCAGCGTGTGGAACGGCCCCAGCCGGTAGGCAATCAGGTCGTCGACGATGCCCCCGCTCGCGTTCGTGAGCAGCGTGTACTGCGCCTCACCGTCGGCGAGCCGGGAGAGGTCGTTCGAGAGGAGGCCCTGCAGGAGATCCATCTGCTTCGGCCCTTCAACGTGGATCTGGCCCATGTGGGAGACGTCGAAGACACCGCGGTCACGCCGGACGGCGAGATGCTCGGGAATGACGCCTTCGTACTGCACGGGCATCTCCCAGCCGGCGAACGGCACCATGCGGGCGCCGAGCGCGACGTGGCGGTCGTGCAGCGGCGTGCGTCCTAGGCTCGAGCCGGCAGCGGTCACGGCGCGACTCTAGCTCCTTCCCCCGGATGAAGGCACATGGAGGAGGCGAAGCGGCTCGGCAGGGGAAGGAGCTTGATTATTGGGCTTCGCCTTTGTTTTCTAGGGGAGTGCAGGCGCGTTCTATTACTCCACAAGACACAAGGCGCAGCCCAAAAAGCAGCTCCTTCCCCCGGTGAGCGGATCCGCCCTCGCCGTGAGGTTCGCTAGGGGAAGGAGCCTAGTCGTCGCGCAGGAAGCTCGGGATCTCGATCTCGCCATCGGAGGCCGTTGGCCTCTCGAACAGCCGCTCGCCGGCCGACGGCACAATCGCCCCCGGGGCCTCGACACGCCGTCGGCGCGGCCTGCCGCCGAAGCCTGTTGCGATCACGGTGACGCGCACTTCGTCGCCCATCGAATCATCGATCACGGCACCGAAGATCACGTTCGCGTTCGGGTCGGCATGCCCCGTCACGACCTCGGCGGCCTCGTTGACCTCGAACAGCCCCAGGTTGGATCCACCCGTGATGTTCAGCAGCACCCCGGTGGCGCCGTCGAGCGTCGTCTCGAGCAACGGCGACGAAACGGCCGCGTTGGCCGCGTCGGCCGCGCGGGTCTCGCCTGAAGCGGTACCGATTCCCATCAGCGCCGATCCGGCATCGCGCATGATCGTCCGCACGTCGGCGAAGTCGAGGTTGACAAGGCCCGGGACCGTGATCAGATCGGTGATCCCCTGAACACCCTGTCGCAGAATGTCGTCGGCGATACCGAACGCCTCGGTCACCGGTGTCTTCTTGTCGACCACCTGGAGGAGCCGGTCGTTCTCGATCACGATCAGCGTGTCGACGCGATCGCGGAGGCTCTGGATCCCGAGCTCTGCCTGCTCTGCTCGCCGCCGCCCTTCGAAGCCGAACGGTCGCGTGACGACGCCGACGGTGAGCGCCTCGAGCTCCCGCCCGAGCTCTGCCACGACCGGTGCCGCGCCAGTGCCCGTGCCGCCCCCCTCGCCTGCCGTGACGAAGATCATGTCGGCGCCCTTGAGGGCCTCCTTCAGCTCATCGCGTGTCTCCTGCGCCGCCGCGAGACCGACAGCGGGGTCGGAGCCGGCGCCGAGGCCCCGGGTTGCCTTGGAGCCGATATGGATCTTCACGTCCGCGTCGGTCATCAGGAGTGCCTGCGCATCGGTATTGACGGCGATGAACTCGACGCCGCTGAGACCCGATTCGACCATGCGGTTGACCGCATTCGTGCCGCCGCCGCCAACGCCGACGACCTTGATCACCGCGAGGTAGTTACCACCTTGTGTGTTCATGAATATCTCACCTCAACCTGCCTGGACGTCAAGCTCTGATCGAGCTATGGGGTGTGCTTGCACCGGCTTTCGGAACCAGCGTACGGACTCCTTGTCGGCATTGTCAACGGAGACCTCAAGGTGTCGTCGAGAGTACACCCTCAGGCTCGACCTGAGAGTTGAGAGTTCCGGCGACCGGGCGCTCGGGCACAGCGACGTCGAGATACGGCGTTCCTGCGGCGAGAAGAGGGATCACGCGTGCCGCCACAGCCAGCTTCAGGGCGACGTCGAGTGGGTCGCCCAGGCGAACCTCGAGCCCTGATCGGAGACGGAGCGACAGTGTGTCGGGCGTCGCCATGACGGAGCTGACGCGGCCCGGGAAGTGCGAGCCGACGAGCGGCGCGACTGCCGTCACGGCTGTCCGCAGATCGCCTGTCGTGGAGGCGCCGAGGCGGAGCTCGACGTCGCGCTTCACCCAGATCCGCGCTAGACCAGGCCGGTCGCGGCGGTCGGACGTGGCGATCACCCTGCCAGTGTCGGAGACGAGATACGAGTCGGCTCCCTGACGGACGACGGCGACCGCCTTCTCGGGCACGACGACAACTCGGAGGGTGTGCGGGTATGCCCGGTCGAAGCGGGCGCTTGCGACCGTCGGTAGCGCCTGAACCATCTGGAGCGACGTGTCGAGGTCGACCTTGAGCAGGCTCGTCCCTCGCGTCGTTGCGAGTGTCCTCCGCACCTGTGTTGCCACACCCGGAGGAGCACCCGCGACGTCAATCGTGCGGACGGCGAACACGCCGGTCTCCCGGGCGCCGAGCCACGCGACTGCGACGCCCGCGACGATGAGGAAGGCGACGGCAAGGAAGCGGCCGGAGGGGACGAGTCGCGCGAGATCGAGGCGCTCGCCCGTGATCCGGCGCGGAAGCGGGACAACGACACTCTCCGCGCGCGCACGGGGACGCGATCCACGTTCGACTCGTCCCCCGCTGGCCACGCGGCACTGTTCGCCGTGCGCGGGCAAGCTCCTACTTTGGGCGCTCCACCCCCTGAGCCACCTCCGCGTCTACGCGACGGCGATCGGACCCAGCAGCACAACCTCGTGCTCGAGCTCGGCACCGAATGCCTCACGAGCACGGCGCCGCGCCTCGGCCATCAGCGCAAGACAGTCGGCGGTCGTCGCCCCGCCCGCGTTCTCGATGAAGTTCGCGTGCCTGGGCGAGATGACAGCACCACCGTGGCGGTATGCCTTGAGCCCACAGAGCTCGATCATCCTTCCTGCCCCAATCTCTCCCGGCGGGTTCTTGAAGACCGAGCCGAACGTGCGCTTCGTCGTTGGCTGGGTAGCTTTCCGGCGATCGACGAGATCGCGAACCCGGGCGCGGATCTCGTCCGTCTCACGCGGTGCCAGCTGGTATTCGACCGCTGCGACGACTTGGCCCTGTTGCAGGATCGAGTGCCGGTACGAGAACCCGAGCTCTGCGGGAGTGAGCCAGCCTGTCCCATCGGCAGTTGACACGAGCGCGCGCATCACGATCATGCTCCAGTCGCTGCCGTAGGCCCCGGCATTCATCCGAACGCCTCCCCCGGCCGTCCCTGGGATGGCACAGGCGAACTCGAAGCCTCCGAGCGCAGCCGCCCGGGCCCGGTGGAGGCAGACCGCGTTCGTTGCGCCACCCCCTGCGACGAGGACAGTTCCCTCCGTGTGCGCCCCGGCGAGTTCGCCGGCCAGCCGCAGAACGAGCATGTCGACACCTGCGTCGGCCGCCAGCAGGTTCGAGCCGAGGCCCACTGTCGCCACGTCCAACCCCCGGTCGCGAGCAGCCCGCAAGGTGTGTTCGAGCTCGACGATCGTTCGAGGTTCAGAGAAGGCGCGCGCCAGGCCACCGGTACCGATGGTCGTTAGCCGCGAGAGCGCAACGTCTTCCCGAAAGCTCATCGCCTGAGCCCGTCGACGATCGCATGCGCGATCCTCCATGGCTCCCCCACGCCGAAGGTGATGATGAGGTCGCCAGGGCGCGACCAGGCGAGCGCGAGCGCGGCCGCATCGTCGGGCGACGGCGCCCATCCGGCTCGTACCTCGGGCGGCAGCGCGTCGACGACCAGCTTGCCGGTCACCCCCTCGCGTGGCGCATCGCGGGCCCCGATGATGTCCGTCACGATCGCCGCGTCGGCGAGCCCGAGTGCTTCCCCGAGCTCGCGATGCAGCTGGCGTGTGCGCTCGACGACGTGCGGCTGATACACGGCGATCACGCTGCCGGTCGTCAGTGACCTCGCCGTGCGCAGCGTCACCTCGAGCTCGGTCGGGTTGTGGCCATAGTCGTCGTAGACCGTGACGCCTCGGTGAGCTCCGACGAGCTCGAACCTCCGCCCCGCTCCGGTAAAGCGCACGATGGCCGCCTCAGCCTCCGCGCGGGGGACGCCTGCGAGCTCGAGCGCAGCGAGGGCAGCGGCAGCGTTCTGGCGGTTATGATCGCCGGGAACCGCGAGGACGAGCTCGACGGGCGCGAGCTCCCAGCTGCGAACGACCTGCGGGACGGTCTCGAGCCACTCGTCGAAGAACGCGCGAAGCTCTGCCTCCGAGGCGTAGGTCGCGTGGTGGTCGAGCTCGATGTTCGTGATCACG
>JANOUB010000166.1:0-1973 GCA_031416615.1 Thermoleophilia bacterium | reverse complement strand
GCCCGCGACGTGATCGAGCGCAACCTCGGCGGCCTCGCGATCTTCCTCCAGGGGTGCGGCGGCAACGTGAACCCCCGGGTCGGGATCGGCTACGAGATCGACTGCCGCGACACGAAGAACCGAGTTGGCCTCGAACTCGGCGGCGAAGCGCTCAAAGTTGCCGCCAGCATCCGCACCAATACCCGTCCCGGCGAGCGCAGGCCGCTCGGCAACGTCCCCAACATTCTCTTCACCCCCTGGGAGCCCGTCAGCGGCGACACCTGCACCCACCTCGCGGCCGCCGAGACCACCATCCAGCTCGAGTACGTCGAGTTGCCCCCGCTCGACGAGGCCGAGGCGATCCTCGCGCACTGGCGACAGGAGCTCGAGGAGCGCCGTGACCGGGACGCACAGGACTGGGAGATCCGAGTTGCCCAGAAGTACGAGCACTGGGCCAGGAACCTCGTCGCGGCGGTCGAAGACGGGCACCCGACACTGGACCTCAGACTCCAGGCGCTCCGGATCAACGATATCGTCATCGCCGCCATGAACGTCGAGACGTTCTTCGAGACCGGCCTCGAGATCAGGGTCCGGTCACCCCTGTCCGACACCTTCGTCCTCGGCTACAGCAACGGGCTCGTGTCGTACCTCCCACGAGCGGAGGACTACCCCGAAGGGGGCTGGAAGCTTGACGCGAGCTACGCCGTTCCCGACCTCATCCCCCAGGCATGGGGGATGCCCGTCGCGCTCGCACCCGACTCGGAGCAACGAGCGGTCGAAGGCACCCTCGAGCTGATCCGGCGGCTGTCGGTGGAGCCGTGACATATCCGCGGACAACACTTCGATCCATCACAGCTCCTTGGAGTAGGTGAAGAGCTCCCAGTCGAGCTCGTAGCCGAGCCCTGGACGTGTTGAGGCGATCGCGGTGCCCGCGCCGAATACTGGACCACCGACGAGCAGGCGGTCTGCCGGATCGAGCGGGTTCCCGCCGGCGATGCCCCGCTCGAAGGTCTCGACCGTCCCGCCTGCCTCTATCGCGAGGTGGATGCTGGTCTCGGCGTAGACGTGGAATGAGACGTCGAGGCTGTGTTCAGCTGCGAGCGCCATGACCTTCCGCGCAGGTGTGACGCCGCCGATCGCGACGACGTCGAGCCGGAGCACGTCGAGCGCGTCGGCTGCGGCGAGCGCACGGTAGGACGCCTGCGAAGAGAGTTCGTCGCCGACGCCGATCGGGCACTCAGCCTGCCGGCGGAGGTCGACGTAGCCCTCGACGTCCTCGGGCACGAGCGGGTCCTCGAGCCACGCCAGCGGCATCCCGCCCCACTTCGAGACCTCGGCCAGAACAGCCGACGGCGCCTCCCAGCCGAAGCCGGCGTCGACGACGACGCTCGCCGCGGTGGGAAGCTTGGAGGCGACTCTGTCGAGCAGGCGGCGCATTCTGGCCGGATCCGGGTCGCGGGCTACCTTCAGCAGCCGGTAGCCGGCCTCGGCGTGGCGGAGGACGTCGTCGGCGAGCGACTCCGGGCTCCTGTCGGCGAGCGGGTAGGCGGCGACGATCATCGCAGGAACCGGCTTCGGCGAGTCGGTCGGCGAGTCGGACAGCAGCCGCCACAACGGCACGCCGGCACGCTGCGCAGCGACGTCCCAGAGGGCGATATCGACGAGCCCGAGCGCGCGAAGGACAAGACCGACTCGTCCGACGAGCACCGTGGCGCGGGACGCGCGATGCCACGCTGCCTCGGGAGCCGCACTGTCTGTGCCGACGAGCGCCGGGACGACGAGGCGCGTGACGCACGCGTCCACAGGAGCGTCTCTGGTGAGGCAGTACGCGCTCCCGACGAGGCCGGATGCGGTGGTGACCCGGACAGCCGCGTACTCGCGCGACGCGATCTCGATCGGCCCCAGGCGAAGAGGTGCCGGCAGATCCAACCGGACGGTCGCGACATCGATCGACGCGATCGGGTCGATCACGGGCCGGGAGCGATGGCCGACGT
>JANOUB010000165.1:0-3666 GCA_031416615.1 Thermoleophilia bacterium | reverse complement strand
CGTCGTCGGCCCGGCGCACGCCGGCAAGGTCGCGCTCTTGCTCGACCGGTTCGCCGACGCACTCGACCGCGATCCGTGGCTGATCGTCCCGAATCGCTTCGATGTCGACCGCGTCGAACGAGAGCTTGCGGGTCGCAGCGGAGCGTTGCTCGCCGGCACCGTCGGGACGTTCGACACGCTCTTCGCCTTTCTTGCCGGTAGCGGCCCTGCGCCGAGGACACTGGGCGATGCCGAGCGCACCATCGTGCTGCGGCACATCGTCAGTTCTTCGCCGCTCCACACGCTCGGGCCATCCTCCCGGTTTGCGGGCTTCACGGACTCGCTCGCCGGGGCATTGACCGAGCTCGAGGCCAGCCTGCTCGATCCCGAGGATCTTGGCGCGGAGCTCGCGGGACTCACCCGGATCTACAGGGCCGAGCTGGAGCGGCTCGGGGTGCGCGACCGCGGCATGGTGCGGCGACGCGCCGTCGAGCGGCTCACGACCGACCTCGGGGCCTGGAACGGGGCACCCGTGTTCGCCTACGGATTCGAGGATCTGACAGGAGCCGAATGGCGGCTCATCGAAGCGCTCGCGGCGCGGGGCGAGGTGCACGTGTCGCTTCCGTACGAACCCGGCCGAGCGGCATTCGCCTCACTCTCACGGACGTCGGACGACCTCGGCGTGCTCGCGAAGGGCGACATCGTCGAACTCCCGGCCGGCTCGGAAACGTATCTCCCGTCCGGGCTCGCCCATCTCGAGCGCCACCTCTTCGACGACGGTGCCGCGCCGACGGCGCTCGATGGCTCGGTTCGCTTCCTCGAGGGAGCCGGTCGCCGTGCGACGCTCGAACTCGTCGCCGAGGCCGTCCTTGATCTCGTCGGAAACGGAACCGCTCCCGAGGACATCGGAATCGTCTGCCCCTCGCTCGAGCGTTCCCGCGCATCGATCGAAACTGCTTTCGGCTCGCTGGGCGTGCCGCTCGCGATCGAGGGGCGCCCGAGGCTCGGAGCAACTGCGTTCGGGCAGGCGCTCCTCTCGTTGCTGCGTTTCTCGTGGAGCAACGGCACGCGTCGCGACCTGTTTGCGTTCCTCCGTACCCCGTATGGGGGCCTCGCCCGACCGGACGTGGACTTCCTCGAGGGACGCCTGCGGGGGAGGGCCGTGCTCCGCGGTGACCGCACGGTCGAGGAGACGACGAAGCTCCGCACCGGGCGTCCGCTGCCGATCCTCGAGCTTGTCGCCTCGGAGGACGAGCTGCTCGGAGCGGCCCGTGCGGTGGTGCTCGCAATGCTCCGCAACGCCTACGGCCTTGGTTCGCCACCTTCTACGACGCTCGCGAAGCGCGATCTCCGTGCTGCCGACGCGGCGAACGGTGTCCTCGACGAGCTGGAACGGCTTGGCGAGGCCGGCGTCACGATCCACACCGACGACATCCTCTCTGTCCTCGATCGGGCGACCGTCCGAGGCGACGGTGCAGGCGAGCCGGGCCGTGTCGCGGTTCTCGACCTGGCGCGGGCGCGCACGCGCAGCTTCGATGCGGTCTTCGTGATCGGACTCGAACAGGGATCGCTGCCGCGGAGGGCTCCCACGTCACCCTTCTTCGACGACGAGACCCGCAGGGATCTCGACGGGGCTCGCGGCGCGAGGCTACAGCGCCCCGACGCAGCGAGCCGAGATCGCTACCTCTTCTACACCGCCTGCACGAGGCCCCGCACGCTGCTGACGCTCGTGCGAGAAGCGGCGACGGACGACGGCTCGCCGCGCGAGGCGAGCCCCTTCTGGGAGGCCGTGTGCGAGCTCTTCGACCAAGACGACGTGCGGCGACACACGACGAGGCGGCCGCTCGCCCGGTTGACCTGGCCGATCGAGTCGGCTCCGACCGAGCGCGAGCGGCTACGGGCCCTTGCGCGCCTGGCGGCCGTCGATCCCCGCGAGGCCGACGCGCTCGCGTACGCGAACGGCTGGCAGCGAAAGCTCGGCCGCGCGAGGCGTGCGTTTGCCCGTCCGACGGCGATCCGCCATCCCCGCGCGATGGCACTCCTCGCAAGCCGAGACACCTTCCGGGTCACCGATCTCGAGCGGATGGCCGGCTGCTCCTCGGCCTGGTTCATCGAGCGCTACCTCCGTCCGGGCGAGATCGACCAGGTGGTCGGCCCCAAGATGCGAGGCTCGATCGCCCATGTCGCGCTGCAGCGCTTCTACAGCCAGCTGCCGGCTGCCGTCCCGGGAGCGGAGCGCGTCACACCGGACAATGTCGAGGCGGCCGTCGAGCTCATGCGCCAGTGCGTGGACGGCGCCCTCGACTCGGGCCTCCGGATCGACGTCGATGATCTTCAGCGCCGCGAGCTCGGTCAGGGCCTTCGGCGCGATCTCGAGCAGCTCGTGCGGGCCGACGCGGCCGCAAGTTCCACGTTCGTCCCGCGGAAGCTGGAGGTGGCGTTCAAGGCGTACGAGCTGGCGCCCGGTGTCAGGGTCAGCGGCAAGATCGACCGGGTCGATGTCGATCCGCTGAGCGCGCGCGGAATCATCGTCGACTACAAATCGGGCGCGGCTCCCTCGGCGACGCAGATTCACGACGAGGCACGCCTGCAGATCCCCCTGTATCTGCTCGTGCTCCGGGATCAGCTCGGCCTCGAGCCGATGGGTGGCGTCTACATGCCGCTCGGCGGTGGGCGGCGCGCGCGCGGGTTGCTTCTTGCCGGTGAGGATCAGGTGCCGGGCTTTGCTGCCGCGGACTATCTCGACGGGGCCGTCTTCGACGCCGAGATCGACCACGCACGCGGCACTGCCGTGGCGCTTGCGGAGCGTATCCGTGCAGGTGACGTGATCCATGACCCGTTGGGTGGCGACTGCCCGGGCTGGTGCACCCTCTGGCGCATGTGCCGCAAGGAGCGCCCGTGACCGCGGGACCGCCGGTGACAGGCTTCAGCCTGTCTCCAGGGTTGGGCTCTGGTCGAAACCCGGTCGACAGGCATGGGCGACGCTCTGCGTCGCAAGACGACGCTTCGCATAGCCCCTACAAGCCTTTCACCAACCCGCCTACCACTCCGAACCCACAGCAACAGGCCGCCATCGATGCTCGTGGCGAGACGTTCGTCTCGGCCGGCGCGGGCACCGGCAAGACGACCGTCCTCGTCCAACGATTCGCACGAGCTGTTGTCGAGGACGGTCTCGATGTCGACTCGCTGCTCGTGATCACATACACCGATCGCGCCGCCGGCGAGCTGCGGGCCAGGATCCGAGCACGTCTCGTAGAGCTCGATCGACCCGATCTCGCACGCGACCTCGATGGTGCCTGGATCTCGACGATCCACGGGTTCTGCCGGCGGTTGCTCACCGCCTACCCGCTCGCGGCCGGGATCGACCCGCGGTTCCGCGTGCTCGACGAGGCGCAGGCGCGCGTGATCCAGGGCGAAGCGTTCACCGTCGCCCTCGAGGGGTTCTGTGCCGCCGACGAGCCTGATCGCTGGCAGCTGCTTGCGACCTACAAGTCGACCGGGCTCCGCAAGATGCTCGTCAGTGTCTACGACACGCTTCGCTCCGCAGGGCGCGACCTCGTGCTCGAGCCGGGTTTGCGCGAGAGTCTCGATGACCGGATCACCGAGCTGCTCGCCGAGGCGGAGTCGCTCACAACCGACGAGAAGGCGACCGGCCTGCAAGTGGCAGCGGCGCGCGAGGTGATCGAC
>JANOUB010000164.1:0-3271 GCA_031416615.1 Thermoleophilia bacterium | reverse complement strand
GGCCGGCTGCTCCACCTGCCTGTGGGCCCAGCCGGTGAAACATTCTCAGACAACGCTCTAGAAAGGACGAGCCGTGGCTACCGGAACGCAGATCGAGGTGGTGATGCCCCAGATGGGTGTCTCGGTCTCCGAGGGAACGATCACGAAATGGCTCAAGCAGCCGGGTGAGGCGATCGCCCAGGACGAGGCGTTGCTCGAGATCTCGACCGACAAGGTCGACACCGAGATACCGAGCCCGGGTGAGGGCATCGTCGCCGAGATTCTCGTCGCCGAGGGTGAGACGGTCGAGGTCGGAACGGTGCTAGCCGTGATCGCGCCCGCCGGCTCCGGTGTCGCCGAGGCTGCCATCGCGCCTGAGCCCAGTACGTTCGAGCCCGAGATCACGGAGTCGGCGGCCGTCGCCCCTGAGCCACCGTCCGTAGTAGCAAGTGGCTCAGAGCCACAAAGTCTTCCTGCGGCGGTCACGCCGGGGCCGGCAGCGGGGAACGGCCGCACGTTCGTCTCGCCGGTCGTCGCCCGCATCGCTTTGGAGCACAGCATCGACCCGAACGCGGTTGCAGGAACGGGCACCGGGGGACGGGTGACGAAGAAGGACATGCTTGCCTTCATCGCAACGGGTGCTGACACACCCGCTCCGACGAAGGCAACGAGTGAGACACCTCCGGTGTCTGCGCCCGAGGTCGCGGCGGCGCCTCTGCCGGCGGCACCCGCTCCGGAGCCAGTCGTTTCCGCTCCGGCGCCAGTCGTTTCCGCTGAGGCGAGACCCGCTACAGCGGCGGCTCCGCTCCAGGTGGGCGAAGCCGAGGAGCCGATGACCGCGATGCGACGGGGCGTGATGGCGCACATGCGGCGCTCTCTCGACACCTCCGCCCACGTGTCGAGCGCAATCGAGGTCGACATGTCGCGCATCGTGGCGGGGCGCGAACGGCTCAAGAAGGAGTATCAGGCGTCCTACGGGGTCAACCCGACATATCTCGCGTTCATCGCCCAGGCGACCGTTGAGACGCTGAAGGACTACAAGTGGGTGAACGCGGAGATCCGCGGCGAGAAGATCGTCACCCGCCCGTGGGTCAACCTGGGAATCGCCGTTTCGCTCGAGGACGGCAAGGGACTGATCGTGCCGGTGATCAAGAACGCGCAGGACCTCAACCTGCTCGGTATGGCCCGCGCGATCGCCGACATCGCTGCCCGTGCCCGCACGAAGAAGCTTCTGCCGGACGACGTTCAGGGTGGAACGTTCACGATCACGAACCCGGGTGGCTTCGGCACGTTCCACGGAACGCCGATCATCAGCCAGCCGCAGGTCGGGATCCTCGGTACCTACGCGCTCGTCAAGCGGCCGTGGGTCGTGCAGGACGAGCTCGGTCAGGATGTGATTGCGATCCGGCCGCTGATGAACATCACGCTGACCTACGACCACCGGCTCGTCGACGGCGCCTACAGCGGCGGCTTCCTGCGGGATCTGCGGGCGAGGCTCGAGGGCTGGGACGGCGAGTGAGCAGCGGCGCATACCTCCTCGACGCAGGTCTCGTCCCGTACCGCGAAGCGCTCGAACTGCAGCGATCCCTCGCGGCCGCCGTCTCGCAACGTGCGATTCCCGAGACGGTGGTCCTGCTCGAGCACCCACTCGTCGTGACAACGGGACGTCGCACGGGCGAGGGCGAGTTACATCTGCCGGAGGACATCGAGGTGGAGGTGATCGAGACGAACCGGGGCGGGAAATCGACTTTCCACGGGCCCGGCCAGCTCGTCTGCTACCCCATCCTCGATCTGAATCGCCACGGTAAAGACCTGAAGCGGTATGTCCGCGAGCTCGAACAGGCGATCATCGGCACCGTCGCCCCGTTCGGCCTCGAGGCCATGCCGATCGAGGGCCTCACAGGCGTGTGGCTCGACCGGCCGCCACGCAAGCTCGCCTCGATCGGCGTCCACGTCTCGCGCTGGGTGACGACGCACGGCTTCGCCCTCAACGTCGACCTCGACCCGGCACCCTTCACGTCGTGGATCACTGCCTGCGGGCTCGAGGACGCGCAGTTCACGACCATGAGCCGTGAGCTCGGGCGCACAGTGTCGGTCGAGGAGGTCAAGCCGGCCGCGATCGCGGCGCTCGGCGAGGTGTTCGGGCTGACCTTCGAGGCGCTCCCTGCGGATGATGGCGCCGGGCTCTGGGCGCAGCCCGTGCACGAGAAGCTCGCCGCCCGCTGAGCCCGAGATCGCGTCCGTCGCAGTCTCGTCACACAGTCGGTACAGACATGTGACATAATGAGGGTCATAATTATGGCGATGACCCGGACAACGATCGTGGCAGACGACGCACTCCTCGACCGCCTACGGGCGATCGCGGACGCCGAGCGTAAATCCCTTGGGGCGGTGATTCGCGAAGGGCTCGAGCTCCGGATTCGTCGCGACCGCCCGCCGCTGACCTTTATCGGCGCCTTTGCCAGCAGCAAGCCAGAAGATGACACCGCGCGCTGGAGCGCCGACGCCCCCTATGCCCCGCGCAGCTGGCGGGACGATGATCACTGACACCGGCGTCGTATACGCGTCGATGGACCGCAGCGACCCGAGTCACGCGGCGTGCGTCGAGCTTCTACAGCGGACGGGGGAGCCGCTTCGCGTCCCGTCACCGGTGCTCGTCGAGCTCGACTGGCTCGGCGACGCCCGGGGTGTGCCCGTGCTCGACGCAATGCTCGAGTCCGTCGAGAGCGGCTCGATCGAGGTGATCGACCTCTCACCGGCGGACTACGTCCGCGTCCGCGAGCTCTGCCGGCAGTACCAGGACCTGGGCCTCGGCATGGTTGACGCCTCCGTCGTGGCCGTCGCCGAGCGCCTCGGCGAGGAGACGATAGCGACGCTCGACCATCGGCACTTCTCGGTCGTGCGACCGCGACACGTAGCGTCGTTCACGCTCGTGCCCAACATGTCCACCTGAAGCCGGCCCGCTCCCCTGCCCCGGTCGTGCAGGACTCCGTCAGCTGGGGACGTTTGTGTTGATTGAACACAAACTCCGCTGCAAGGGCCTCCCTTTTCCGGAACAATGGTCACCCGCCCAGGCGCACAGTCGGTGCGAACTCGATCCAGAGATGTGACATAACACGCGGGTCGCACTGCTCCTCGCGCAGTACGACGACCTCCCCCTGAGTCTCGTCGACGCCTCCGTCATCGCCATCGCCGAGCGCCTCGAGCAGGACACGATCGCGACGCTCGACCGCCGCCACTTCTCCGTCGTCCGGCCGCTCCACATCGACGCGTTCACGCTCGTCCCCTGACC
>JANOUB010000163.1:0-6411 GCA_031416615.1 Thermoleophilia bacterium | reverse complement strand
CCGAGCAGCATCACGGTGGCGAAGAAGATCGGCGCGAAGATGGCGCCGCGCTTCAGCACCTTTCGCCACGACGGGGGCTGGACCACTCGCCCACGTCGGCCGCCCTTGTCGGCCGGCTGTGTCTTCTGGCTCTTCGTGGCGGTGGTCTTTCGTCCGAGACGACCCGGTGGCTTTCGGGGGCCGTCGTCGCGTTCGACCGGCTGCTCGACTCCGTCCTCGTCCATGTAGACGAGATCATAGTCGTGCCGGTTTTCCTTCGCGCGACGTCTGCGCTGTTTCTGGTTTGTCATGCGGAGATTATGCCGTTCGCCGAAACGCGACCGCTCCGCCTTCGATCACCGTGTGCACGATGTCGCCGGCGAGGTGGTAGGCGACGTGCCGCCAATCGGGTGCGTCGAGCAGCACGATGTCGGCCGCGAAGCCGGGTTGGAGACGGCCGATCCGATCGGCGCGACCGAGCACGTGGGCGGCGTTGGCGGTCGCTGCGACGAGGGCTTCCTCGGGTGCGAGCCTCATCTGGGTGCACGCGAGCGAGAGGACGAGCGGCAGGCTGTCGCAGAAGGCGCTGCCCGGGTTGAAGTCGGTTGCCAGCGCGATCAGTGCACCCGCGTCGGCGAGCGCACGAGCCGGGGGCATCGGGCGCCCGAGGAAGAGCGCGCTTGCCGGAAGCAGCACCCCCGTGACATCGCTGGCGGCGAGTTGGGCGACGCCGGCAGAGCCCGTCGCCTCGAGATGGTCGACCGAGCGTGCACCGAGGTCGATCGCGAGGGCGATCGCACCCGACTCGGTGAACTGGTCGCCATGCAGGCGCAGGGCGAGACCCGCGTCGCGGCAGGCCTCCAGATAGCGCCGCGCCTGCCGGGCGTCGAACGAGCCCCGCTCGAGGAACACGTCGGCGGCTTCGGCCAGGCCGGCAGCATCTGCGAGCACCTCCGCCAGGAGGAAGTCGAGGTACGCGTCGGCGTCGGCGAACTCGGGCGGCACCGTGTGCGCCCCGAGCCACGTCGGAATGCCCCCTGCGGCGCGAATCGCCCGCAACTGCGCGAGCTCCGTGTCGCGATCGAGGCCGTACCCCGACTTGCCCTCGAACGTCGTCGTGCCGTGGGCGCGCATGGAGGACCGGTGGCGAGCCGTGATCCGGGCGAGTTCCTCCTCCCCCGCGGCGCGGGTTGCACGCACCGTCGAGAGGATGCCGCCACCCGCAGCGTGAAGCTCCTCGTACGAGGCGCCTGCGGCGCGAAGCGAGAACTCGTTGACCCGGTCGCCACCGAAGCACGCATGGGTGTGGCAATCGACGAGACCCGGGATCGCCGAGAGGCCGCGACCATCGATCTCCTTCAACCCGCCGACGCCCGGCGGCAGATCTGTCATCGGACCAACCGCCGCGACACGACCGTCGCGGCAGAGAACGAACGCGTTCTCGACAACACGCACATCACGCAGGACGGCACCGCGAAGTGGCCCGGCGCTTCCTGCCGGTGTCGCGACCTGCGCGAGGTCACGGATCAGCAGGCCGGTCACGGCATTGCGGTCGGCGTCGCGGCGGTCGGCTGTACTGCGGTCGGTTCCGCGGCGGCGACCTGGGCAACGCTCGGTAGGTCGAGCCCGCCCTCGCGGGCGGCGTCGAGCGCCTCCGAATAGCCCGCGTCGGCGTGACGCATGACGCCCGTGCCGGGATCGGCTGTGAGTACCCGCTCGAGCCGGGCAGCCGCATCGGCTGTCCCATCGGCAAGGACGACCATGCCGCTGTGGATCGAGTTGCCGATGCCCACACCTCCGCCGTGGTGGACGCTGACCCAGGTTGCGCCCGCAGCAGTGTTGAGGAGCGCGTTCAGGATCGGCCAGTCGGCGATCGCGTCAGAGCCGTCGCGCATCGCCTCGGTCTCCCGGTACGGCGAGGCGACCGACCCCGAGTCGAGGTGATCGCGGCCGATCACCACGGGTGCCGAGACGCGGCCGGTGCGAACGAGCTCGTTGATCGCGAGGCCCGCCCTGGCGCGGTCGCCGTAGCCGAGCCAGCAGATCCGAGCAGGAAGACCCTGAAACGCAACCTTCTCGGGTGCCATCGCGAGCCACCGCTGCAGGAGCGTGTCGTCGGGAAACAGCCCCTGCAACGCGCGATCGATCACCTCGATATCGGCGGGGTCGCCGGAGAGCACGGCCCACCTGAACGGGCCGATTCCGCGGCAGAAGAGCGGCCGGATATAGGCCGGGACGAAGCCCGGGTATGAGAACGCTTCGGTCAGGCCGCCTGCATAGGCCTCCCCTCGCAGATTGTTGCCATAATCGAAAACATAGCAGCCCATCCGGACGAAGTCGCACATCGCTCGAACATGGGTCACGATCGACTGGGAAGCGAGCTCCAGATACCGCTTTGGGTCTCGCGCGCGCAACGCTGCGGCCTCCTCGAACGGCACCTCGGCAGGGACGTAGCCGGTGAGCGGATCGTGGGCAGCGGTCTGATCCGTGACGAGATCGAAGTGCTCACCGCGCGCCACGAGCTCGGGAAACACATCAGCAGCGTTCCCGAGCAGCGCCACCGAGAGCGGCCGACCGTCGGCCGCAGCCGCACGAACGCGCTCGACGGCATCGTCGAGCGAGTCGGCCTGCTCATCGACGTAGCGGGTCGCGAGCCTCCGGTCGATCGACCGCTGATCCACCTCAACGCACAGAATTGCCGCCCCGGCCATCGTCGCAGCGAGCGGCTGAGCGCCACCCATGCCGCCGAGGCCGGCGGTCAGAACGGTGCGGCCCGAGAGGTCGGCGGCGCCGAAGTGCACCTCGCCTGCGGCGCAGAACGTCTGGTACGTCCCCTGCAGGATCCCTTGCGTGCCGATGTAGATCCACGATCCCGCCGTCATCTGTCCGAACATCGTCAGCCCCTCTGCTTCGAGCCGGCGGAAGGTGTCCCACGTGGCCCATTTCGGCACGAGCAGCGAGTTCGCGATCAACACGCGCGGGGCCCCTTCGTGCGTCCGGAACACCCCCACCGGCTTGCCTGATTGCACGAGGAGCGTCTCGTTGTCTCGCAACCGGAGCAGTGTCCGAACAATGTCTTTCAACGCCTGGTGCGACCGGGCTGCGCGGCCCGAGCCGCCGTAGACGACGAGTTCCTCTGGATGCTCTGCAACCTCCGGATCGAGGTTGTTCAACAACATGCGCAACGGCGCCTCGACCTGCCACGAGAGCGCGTTCAGCACAGTCCCGCGCGGCGCCCGTACGGCCGAGAGGTCACCGCAAAGAGCCTCGACTCTCGCGTCAACGCCGTTCACTGCTTCGTGCTCCCTCGTCCGTTGCCGTTCGCGTGCCCTCCGCTCCCAGCTGGAGGCGCCGGCGGCTCGGCTGCATCTCGTTCCTTCAGTCGCCCACGGAACTTCCACGAGCTCCACGCGGTCGCGACCAGGAAGAAGACGACCGCCACCAGAATCGCGCGGAGCCGGTCGCCACCCGTCAACCACGCGACGACGACGAGCAGAACGGACATGACGCCGTACACGAGAGCGGTGTCACGGTAGGGGTGCGCGGGGATCGGCCTATCGTCGAGACGCTTCCGGCGTGCCATCAGAGGAGCTCTCCGCAAGCGCCTTCGACGGCCGCGAGCACGCTGCCGTCCCGAATCGAGGTTGCGACACGCTCGATGTCGGCCGACAGTGAGCGGTCTTCGCGCAGCCGCTCGGACAGCGTGCGAACGTGGGCACGAGCGGCCACAACGCCTCGTCCCGGCTCGAGCGGTGCCAGGAACTCGACCGCCTGAGCGCCGGCAAGGAGCTCTATCGCGAGAGACCGCTCCGCATTTGCAAGGACCTGCATCGCTTTGAGACCGGCGGCGTTCCCCATCGAGACGTG
The DNA here is from genome assembly GCA_031416615.1 of Thermoleophilia bacterium. GTDB lineage: Bacteria > Actinomycetota > Thermoleophilia > Gaiellales > Gaiellaceae > Gaiella. The sequence goes on along the minus strand of JANOUB010000163.1, from coordinate 2,565 downwards.
ATCCTCCTGTCCGGCGCTCGTCGGGATCGAGTCGACGCTCGCGGGATGCGCCAGCACCTTGTTCTCGGAGACGAGTGCCGCCGAGACGTACTGGAGGATCATCATCCCCGAGTTGATGCCCCCCTCGCGCGTCAGGAACGCGGGCAGACCATCCGACAGGCTCGGGTTGACCATCCGCTCGACGCGGCGCTCCGAGATGCTCCCGAGCTCGGCGATAGCGATCGCGAGACAGTCGAGCGCAAATGCGACCGGCTGGCCGTGGAAGTTGCCGTTCGAGACGATTTCGCGCTCCTCGAGCAGTACGAGCGGATTGTCGGTGGCGGCGTTGATCTCGATTGCCACAGTGCGCTCGACATAGTCGAGCAGGTCACGACTCGCGCCGTGCACCTGGGCCGCGCAGCGGAGGGAGTAGGCGTCCTGCACCTTGTCGCACCAGCGATGCGACTCGAGAATCGCCGAGCCGTCGAGCAGCCTTCGCACGTTTGCAGCCGACGCAACCTGGCCGGCGTGTGGGCGGGCGGCGTGGATCGCCCGGTGGAAGCTCGTCAGAGATCCCTGCAACGCTTCGAGCGACATCGCGCACGCGATGTCGGAGACCCTGACGAGTTGGCGCGCGCGGGCAAGTCCGAGCGAGGCCATCGCGCACATGAACTGGGTCCCGTTGATCAGAGATAGGCCCTCTTTCGCCTGGAGCCGAACCGGGGTCAGCCCGGCGGCGGCGAGCGCCTCCGCGCCGGGCATGCGGGTTCCCTCGAACAGCGCCTCGCCCTCGCCCACGAGAGGAAGCGCCAGGTGGGCGAGTGGCGCGAGGTCACCGCTTGCGCCAACCGAGCCGCGAGCCGGCACGAACGGCACGATCCCGGCCATGAGGACGGCGAGCAGCAGTTCAACCGTCTCGACCCGCGCTCCCGAATACCCCTTGGCGATCGCGTTTGCGCGAAGCAGCATCGCAGCACGGATGACCTCGTCCGGGTACGGCTCGCCGACGCCGCAGGCGTGGCTGCGGAGCAGGCGCAGCTGGAGTTCTTCGGCCTGGTCGTCCGGGATCATCTCCGAGACGAAACGCCCGAACCCCGTGTTGACGCCGTAGGTGTGCTCGCCACGGAGTTCGTCGAGGAGGGCCCGCGAGCGCCCCATCCGCTCGACCGCACTCGCAGCAAGCCCGGCCTTGCGACCACCAACCGCGACGTCCCAGACGTCTTCGACGGTGAGGTCGTCGCCGGTCAACAGAAGCACGTCGGTCACGGATCGCCGAGTGTAGTCCGACCGGGGGTGGCGGGTAGCCTCTGAGTCTTACGCGCCCAACGATTCGGCCAAGCGGCGCATGGCGTAGCGGAACCAGTCGTCGCCGTACGGGACGTAGATCCTGACGGGAACGCCGCGCTTGGCGAGAGCGCTCGCATCGGCGCCGCGCACGCCGAGCAGCATCTCGACGACGACACGCGGTAGAGCACGTAACAGCGCCTCGCGGAGGATCGGGTCGTGCGTGGCGAGGCTGATCTCCGCGCCGTTCGTGTGCAGCTCGTGGGCGAGCTCGAGATACGCGAGGTCGGTCGATTCTCCCCATGACCATGCGACCCGTGGGGCCTCCACGTAGGCGCCCTTGACGAGTCTGATGGGTACCCCACTCTCGGCGAGGGCATGCGCGTCCGACCGGCTGCGCCTGAGGTTCGCCTGCAGCGTTGCCGCGACGGCGCCGCCCGCGCGTGCCACCGCCAAGACCGCCGTCAGGATGGGGTCGGCTCGGCTCTCCTCCTCTGCGCCCACCTGGATGCGTCGGCCGTCGGGAAGCGCCGCGGCGATCCGCGCGAGCCGCCGCTGGGCAGCCTTGCCCGTCTGATCGAGCCCGATGTGGGAGAGGTCGATCGACAGGAAGGTGCTTCCCGGGAACTGATCGAGGGTGCGTGCGAGGGCGACATAGTCGTCGGCAATTCGGTCGGCTTGCACTGGATCGGAGACCCTTTCCCCGAAGAGGTCGATCGAGCTCGTAAGCCCCTCAGCGGCGAGGCGGTGCGCGCAGGCGAGGGCGTCTTCGAGCCGGGTTCCGGCTACGTAGCGTCTGGCCAACCGGTAGGCGTTCCGTTCCCCGCCGGGAAGGGCGCGTATCGCTTTCTCCCACGACGCGCTCGTTGCGAGGGCGAACAGCAGGCGTCGAGAGGCGTTCACAGCGGACACGAGGCGAAGTATCGCGATCTCCGCGGTCACGACGGCGTCGCCGCTCGACAGCTGTGGTGCTACCCCTGGATCCACCGCTTTGCGCGGGCGGCGCATCTCCGTACCGAAGGTGCGCCAGGCCGCTCCCCTTCCCGGTGGGACTGCTTCTTCTCTGCCTGGTGGTCACACCCGGACGAGCGCCCCGCGATCACGCAAAACGGTGGATCCAGGCTAACCCCGCCAGAGCCGCCGCTCGAGCACTCGATCGTCGGGCAGCGCGTCGAGCCCGAGCGACGCCGGGTCGGCAACCGCACTCTCCGGCAGCAGGCCGACGAGCTCGCTGCGGCCGACATCGACCGCGCGAGCTGCGGCGACCTCCCTCACGCGCTCGACGACGGCGACGAGCGGCGC
>JANOUB010000162.1:0-3134 GCA_031416615.1 Thermoleophilia bacterium | reverse complement strand
GAACCTCGGTGCTCCGGCGTCGCGTGCCTTCGTCGTCGTCCAACTCCCCTCGCAAGTCGTCTACGCCGCCAGTCAGACAGACCGCGGGCCAGGCTGCACCGGTACGACGACGCTCACATGCGACCTGGATTTCCTGGCCGGCGATCTCGTCGCGACCGTGCGGATCCAGGCCGTCGTCCGTGAGCCCGGGACGCTGACCCTCACGGCGACCTCCTCCGCGCAGCCGGCTGACATCAAGCCTGCGAACGACACGGCGACGGTCGCCACACTCATCGGATCACCCGAGCCCCCCCGGCCAACTCCGGACGCGCCTCCGACGCTCCGTGTCGTCGGCACGACACGGGCCGTCGTGACGCGGCGCGGGGCAACGGCCCACGTGTCAGTTCGGTTCTGGGTCAGCGAGCCTGCCCGGCTCCAGGCGCGCGTGACACCGCTCCGCTCGACACGCGCCTTCGCGCTGCTCCCCGGAACCACGTTCGCGAGAAGCCGCTCGACCACGACCCGTCCGGCCGCGACGACCACGGTCCCGCGCCGAGGCGCGTACGTCCTCCGAGCACGGCTACCGGCTGCCAGGCTCGTTCATGGTCGCTCGTATCTCGTACGGCTCACAGCGGTCTACATGGGCGGCCAGAGGCGATCCTTGACCATCCGTGTACGAGCCTGACCGCCGCCTGCCCGCGGCTGCGCAATCGGTCGCCCAGCTGCGCTCGCATGGCCGAATCGAGCCTCAGCGAAAACTCCTAAGGATCGCAAACAGGGCGCCGCGCCGAGGCGGCCGTTTGGAAGCGGATGGAAAAGAAGACATTCGCACGAACGCCGGATGATCGGCGGAACCGGAACCCCACCCTTGTGGCCGTCATACCCGATCACCCTCACGACTGGGTTTGGGCCGTTGCGGCCGTTTGCTTGCTCGTGATCTTCGTGGTGAGGCGCCGTTTGGCGCCATTCATCGTGGGCAGTAACGCCGGCCGGCAGTTTCGTTCGGCTGGGTTGCTAGCGGAGGCCGATCGCGAGTCCACTCTGTGCTTGCTCACGGTCGCGCTGGAGTGCGCGGTTGAGCTTGGACCGGAGGGCTGCCGTCGGGACGTCGATCGGAACGATCCTCCGAGCGAGGCAGGCAAGGACGCTCTCCTCGATGCGCAGAGGCGCCGGCCGGCGCTCGCGGAGCACCTCTCGGATCGCGGTGCGCGCCTCCGACCTGCCCTCGAAGACCGGCGTCAGCTCGATCGTCTCTTTCAGCGCGACGAGCTCGGTACGGGTCAGCTCAACGCTCATGACTCCACTCATCGCCGCAGACCCCTTGTGACTCGTCAGACGATTGCCCTTGCATCGTTTCGATCCACGGCAGGGGACCACTCTCCCGGGCCGTCATCAGGTAGATGCGCGCGACAGGGAAAACTTGCGCGTTCGAGGGCAGCGACGCTCCCACGAACGAAAGCCCGCTCCAGCGGGGCTGTTCGCATCCAGGCTCAGGGTTGCCAGCCGAAGACTCCCCGGCGGCCGGGGTCAGAGCCGCGACGCTAGTGCGAGCCGGCGGCTGCGCTCCGCGCAGAGTTCGTCGATCTGTCGGTGCAGAATGAGGCGCCGATCCGACAGCTCGCGCTCGGTCTCACGCAGCGACGCGAGCTGGTCATCTGCGAGATCTTCCGAGGCGGCACCTCCCGCATGGACGAACTCGATCCTGTTGTGCAGCGAGCCACGGCGCTTCGAGGCCTTCTGCTCCTCGCGCTCGAGCCGCTCCAGAAGCGCGCCGAGGTCGACATCGGAGAGCGCCGCCACGTCATGCACGCGCGCGGTCTCGCTCATGCTGTCTCGGGCGTGGACGCCCACCATTCGCGCAGCCGGTCGCACGAGAACACGATCGCGTCATCCCGCCGATCGATCACGAACGGCACGCCGTGCGCGTCGAGTCGGCGCTCCAACGCCGTCACGCCGACGGCATCCTTGCGAGCGAGGTACACGTTCTTGCCGTCGAGAAGCCAGCGCTCCTCGCGATCCAACCAGGTCATGGCCGAGATATCGGTGATTTCCGGGTGCGATGCATCCCCCATCCGGTGTAACTCGAAGGGGGAATGGCGTACGCTTGCCAGATGACGGACGATCGCGCGCCCGCCGAGCGCACGCTTTCGGCAGAGCAGCGCCGCCAACTCGCCGTCGACCTGTGCAACCACGTGTGGATGCTGCTCGGTACACCAGGCCGGTCGCCGGAGGCCGACGACGAGATGATCCACGCTGCGCTGATCGGATCACCCGAGCTTCCTCGGCCAGCTGCGGACGCGCCTCCGACGCTCCGTGTCGTCGGCACGACACGGGCCGTCGTGACTCGGGCCGGGGCAACGGCCCATGTGTCAGTCCGCTTCTGGGTCAGCGAGCCTGCCCGGCTCCAGGCGCGCGTGACACCGCTCCGCTCGACACGCGCCTTCGCGCTGCTCCCCGGAACCACGTTCGCGGGAAGCCGCTCGACCACGACCCGTCCGACCGCGACGACCACGGTCCCGCGCCGAGGCGCGTACATCCTCCGAGCACGGCTACCGGCTGCCAGGCTCGTTCATGGTCGCTCGTATCTCGTACGGCTCACAGCCGTCTACACGGGCGGCCAGGGGCGCTCCTTGACCATCCGCGACGAGCCTGACCGCCGGCTGCCCGCGGCTGCAATCGGTCGCCCAGTTGCGCTCGCGTGGCCGAATCGAGCCTCAGCGAAAACTCCTAAGGATCGCAAACAGCGCGCCGCGCCCCCGGAGGAGCTAGGCCGCCGCCGCCGTACGGAAGCTCGGCTGAGGCGCGAACCGAGCCGACCGACGTACGTTAATCTCAGTTGCACGTTTTCACATGCCGCAAGGAAGTCGCCTCGTAACAATCCAGCCGTGTCCGATGCGACTTTCCTTCGGAATCCGGCCGCGGAGAGGCTCATCGCGCAGGGGGGTGGGGCGTCCTCGGTCGCCTGGGATCGCGTCGATGGTGCCTCGTCGACAAGCCTGTCCTGGCCGTGGCCCGCGTCTTCGCTGTCGGCTCTTGGACTCGCGGCGACGTTCTCACGGGAGAGCGGGGGCTCGCCCGGATAGACCCGCAGCGCAACCGGGTGGAATCGACAACGCCACTTCCGTCGGGTCCGCTGGCGATCGCCTCCGGACAGG
>JANOUB010000161.1:0-1620 GCA_031416615.1 Thermoleophilia bacterium | reverse complement strand
CTCAGGGCAGAACGGCGCCGGCAAGACAACGCTCCTGCGGGCGCTGATCGGCGAGACCTCGTTGCAGGGCGGCGAAGTCGCCCTTGCGAAGGGTACGCGGATCGCGCTGCACGACCAGCGCCCGCCACGCGACCGCGGCCTGACTCTCAGGGAGTACTCGATCTCCGGTGCCACCGATCTCGTGCGGATCGAGCAAGAGCTACAGCACCTCGAGCAGGCGATGGCGGCGGGTGCGCACGACCCGGCGACGCTCCGCCGCTACAGCGAGGCGCAGGCGCGGCTCGAGCACGCGGGTGGCTGGGGCTGGCGCGACCGCGCTGCGTCGATGCTGCGTGGTCTCGGCTTCCGGGATGCCGACCTCGATCGGCAGCTCGCAACGTTCTCGGGGGGTGAGCTGACACGCGCCTCACTGGCGCGCGCCCTTGCGGGCGACCCCGACCTGCTGCTGCTCGACGAGCCGACGAACCACCTCGATGTCGAAAGCCTCGAGTGGCTCGAGCGCGAGCTGACGACCATCGACGCTGCGGTCGTGCTCGTTGCCCACGACCGCTGGTTTCTCGAGTCGGTGACGACGGCGGTGCTCGAGCTCGAGGGCGGGCGCGGCCTCTATTTCTCTGGGCCTTGGCATCAGTGGCGCCTCGAGCGGGCCTCACGCGCACAGGCTGCGGCGAAGTCGGTGCAGCGGGTCGGTAACGACATCGAGCGGCTGGAGCGGTTCGTGGAGCGGTTTCGCTACAAGAAGTCGAAGGCGAAGCAGGCACAGGCGAAGATCACGCAGATCGCTCGCCTGGAGCAGGAGCGACGGAAGGCAGCCGGCGAGCTCGAGAACCTCACGCGACGACGGCGCACGCTCGGTTTCGAGTTCCTCAAGCCCGCGCGAACGGGCCGAGTCGTGGTCGAGATCGAGGGTCTCCGCCTCGCCGCCGGAGGTAAGCACCTGCTCGATGGCGGCTCGCTCGTGATCGAACGCGAGGAGCACGTCGCGCTCGTAGGGCCGAACGGGTCGGGCAAGACAACGCTGCTCGAGACGCTCGTCGGTCACCGCAGCGCCGATGGCGGCAAGATCAAGTTCGGCCACGGTGTCGAGCCGGCCTACTTCTCTCAGCACGACCTCGAGCTCGACGAGCGGGGCACTGTCCTCGACTGCGCGGTCGCGATGACCAACCTCACCCGCCCGCAGGCCCAGCAGCTGCTCGGACGCTTCCTCTTCTCCGGCTACGCCGAGCACGAGAAGCAGGTGTCGGTGCTGTCGGGTGGAGAGCGGCGGCGGCTCTCGCTCGCCGTCATCGTCGCCTCCGGCGCGAACCTGCTCGTGCTGGACGAGCCGACGAACCACCTCGACCTCGAGAGCCGCGAAGCGCTGGAAGCAGCACTCGAGGCGTTCCCCGGCGCGATCCTGCTGGTTTCCCACGACCGAGCCCTCCTCGACGCCGTCGCCGAGCGCACGGTCGCGATCGAGGAAAGGACGCTGCGCTCGTACGACGGCGGCTGGGCCGACCTCGTGCAGAAGCGGGTCGAGGAGACGGCTACGCCGTCTCCTCCACCCGCGTTAGATGGGGCGCCGAAGGTGCGCCGGTCGCCCGAGAAGCACAAGAAGAAGGGGCCGTCGGAGCTCGAGCA
>JANOUB010000160.1:0-1709 GCA_031416615.1 Thermoleophilia bacterium | reverse complement strand
AGGTACGCGCCGATGACCCACCTTGTCTCCGAGATACTCGCTGCGCCCCTCGACGACCTCATGGCCGAGGCACGATCACTGCGCCGCGGGCGTCTCGTTACCTACTCCCCCAAGGTCTTCATCCCGCTGACGACGTTGTGTCGCGACGTCTGCGGCTACTGCACTTTCGCCCGGCCACCCCGACGCGGGGAGCGCGCCTATCTCTCGGTCGACGAGGTGCTCGAGATAGCCCGCGCGGGTGCCGCCGCCGGCTGCACGGAGGCGCTGTTCACGCTCGGCGACAAGCCTGAACGTCGGTATCGGGTCGCGCGTGACGAGTTGTCGGCGCTCGGCTTTGCCAGCACGATCGAGTATCTCGCGCACTGTGCCGGCCGCGTGCTCGACGAGACGGGGCTGTTGCCCCACCTGAACCCGGGCGTGATGAGTCGGCAGGAGCTCGAGCTGCTCCGGCCGGTGTCGGCGTCGATGGGGATCATGCTCGAGACGGTCTCCGACCGGCTCTCGCAGAAGGGCGGTCCGCACTGGGCATCCCCCGACAAGGTTCCGGCCGCGCGGCTCGAGACGATCCGGCTGGCGGGCGAGCTGGCGATCCCGTTCACGAGCGGGATCCTGATCGGGATCGGCGAGACCCGCGAGGAGCGGATCGAGGCGCTGCTCGCGCTGAAAGCCCTCGGTCAGGAACACGGTCACCTCGGTGAGGTGATCGTGCAGAACTTCCGCGCCAAGCCCGGCACCAGGATGGCCGACCACCCGGATGCGACGCTCGCTGATCAGCTGTGGACGGTCGCCGCAGCACGTGTCGTGCTCGGGGCCGACTGGCATGTGCAGGCGCCGCCGAATCTCGCCTACGACGACTTTCCGCTGCTCCTCGATGCGGGGATCGACGACTGGGGCGGCGTCTCACCGGTCACGGTCGACCATGTCAATCCCGAGGCGCCCTGGCCCGAGATCGAGCGGCTGCGTGAGGTAACGGCGTCGCGCGGGCTCACCCTCGCTCCGCGCCTGCCGCTGTACCCCGAGCATGTCGCAGACCTCGACCGCTGGGTCGACCCGGCCGTTCGGCCCGCCGTTCGGCGCTCAGCGGATGCGCTTGGCCTCGCCCGCGAGGATCGCTGGGCGCCGGGCGAGCCGGTCGACGTTCCGTTCATCGTCCGGCGCGATGCGATCCCGCTGGAACTGGCGGGCCTGGAGCTCGGGCCGGACGAGATCGTACGGCTGTTTTCGGCGCGCGGGGATGAGCGTGAACGCGTCCTCGCGGCTGCCGACCGCCTCCGGCGTGAGGTCTGCGGCGACGAGGTCACGTACGTCGTCACACGCAACATCCAGTACACGAACGTTTGTTACTTCAAGTGCGGCTTCTGCGCGTTCTCGAAGGGCAAGCTCGCCGAGAATCTGCGGGGTCCCGCATTTCTCGTGCCGATGGACGAGATCGTGCGGCGCTCGATCGAGGCCTGGGAGCGGGGCGCTACCGAGGTGTGCCTTCAGGGGGGAATCCATCCGTCGTTCACGGGTGACTACTACGCCGAAGTGGTCTCCTCGATTCGAGCAGCGGTGCCGGGCCTGCACGTTCACGCCTTCTCCGCGCTCGAGGTGTGGCAGGGAGCGGCGACGCTCGGTCTTTCGCTCGATCACTATCTCGCGCGGCTGCGCGATCTGGGGCTCGGCTCATTGCCCGGCACGGCGGCCGAGATCCTCGATGACGAAGTGCG
>JANOUB010000159.1:0-2613 GCA_031416615.1 Thermoleophilia bacterium | reverse complement strand
CGCGTGATCCTGAAGGGGGCCGGCGCGGGGAAGCCCGCGGTGGAAGAGCGTATCGCAGCATCTCATGTTTCGACCGGGTGCATTGTTTTCTGCACGCTCCTGAAAGGGGCCCGCCCGCCGAGCCGTCAAGGCCAAGACGTTGGTGACGGTTCAGGTCGATGTGGGTTGCGGCTGGCGGTGACAGGCTTCAGCCTGTCTCCCGCGTTGGTCGTGGTCCGCGGGACGAGAACGTCTTCGGCCGTGCGCTACGTTGCGAGCAGGCGATCGACAGCACGCCCGCCTTCGCGCAGCCGTGCCTCGCGCGAGCCTTCGAGCAGCAGCCACGGCGCGCCGCTCTTACGTGCCCGCTCGAGGTAGCGCCCGTGCATCCATCGCCGCTGCTCCTCGAACTCCCTGACCCCGTCGTGCCGCCACGGCACGCCGAGCCCGCAGACGAGGAAGAGGTCGTAGCGCCGCTCGACGAGCTCGTCGAACGCGTGCGTCGGCTCGCCGAGATAGACCTCGTGGAACAGCGCCGTCGTGAACGCGTCCGTATCGCAGAAGAGAGTTCCCCGCGCCGAGCCGGCGAGGCAATCCTCGTACCAGCACTGGATCCTGGCGATGTGGGTGAACTCCGCGCTCGTCCATGGCGCCTCCGGGTCGCGGCCGAGCTCGGTGTAGGGGCGGCCATATTCGGGGTTCCACATGGTCTCGTACGCCTCCGCGAGGGTACGGGCCAGCGTCGTCTTTCCGGTTGACTCGGCGCCGAGCAGGCAGATGCGCTTGACGTGCTCGGCCACGGCTGCAGCGTAGATAATCGACGATCCCCGCCGCGACGACGGTCGATCCGAGTAGCATCACGATCCGTGACGGGTGCACGACGGCTGAGCCAGGCGATCGCAGAAGGCGACGGCATCTCCGTGCTCGTCGAGGTCGCCGATGGCGCCGGCGCGAGAACGGCACAGGAACAGGGCGCCGAGGGTCTCGTGGTTCGCCGGCACGCCGACGATCTCCGGGACAGCAGCGACCTACCGCTGCTGGCGTTCGGTCTGGCGAGTGAGGTCGGCGACGTCGACGCGCTGGTCGTAGACGTCGCCGAACACGGAGAGAGCCTCAGCGACGTCGTCGAAGCAGCGCAGGCGCGCGGGCTCGAGTGCGTTCTCCGGGTGAGGGACGAGGACGAGCTCGAAGAGGTGCTCGAACTCGTCGACCCGGAGATCCTGCTGCTCTCCGCCGAGGACGCCGACGACGGCCAGGATCACCTGGAGCGCCTCCTCGAGCTGCTTCCCGACATTCCGGCCGGGAAGCTTGCGATCGCCGAGCTTGCAGGAGCGAGCCGTGAAGATGTGCTCGAACTCGAACGGGCCGGTGTCGACGCAGTGATCGTCTCCGGCAGCGACGTGGGGTCGCTCGTGGGTGACACGCTTCCCGACGTCTAATAGATCACTGAATCCGGGGATCGCCCTCGCGGTGATCCTCGTGCTCGCCGTCCTCCTCCGTCTCGTCGGCAGCCGCTACGGACTGCCGCTCTCTGTCCTCAACCCGGATGAGGCGAGCATCGTCCCGCGCGCCTGGCGGATGGGGCAAGGTCATCTCGATCCCGGGTGGTACGACTACCCGTCGCTCCTGATGGGCCTGCTCGCGCCCGTACAGGCCTTCTTCGGCGCACCTGCCCTTGGCGCTGCCCGCCTTGTCGCCATTGCGGTCGGTCTCGGTGGCGTTTGCGCCACCTGGTGGCTCGGCAGGCGCGCCTACGGCACCAGTGCAGCGATCGTCGGCGCCGCGGGTGTTGCCGTCGCGACCACCCACGTCGCCTACTCCAGGATGGCGGTCACCGACGTGCTGTTGACGCTTGCGGTCACATGCGTGCTGGCACTTGCCGTCGAGGGTCGGATCGAGTTGGCCGGGCTGGTGGTCGGGCTTGCGGCGTCGGCGAAGTACCCGGGTGTGATCGCCGCCGTGCCGGTCGTCGTGGCGGGGTGGGGCCGGTGGCGCACCCTCGGTCGAGCCGCGGCTCTGGCGGTCGGCGGGTTCGCGCTGACGAGCCCGTTCGTCCTGATCCACGCAGGCGCGGCGTGGGATGACATCTTGCGCGTGCAGCGTCTCGCTCGCGCGGGTTGGCTCGGGTTCGAGAACGACCCGAGCGCCCCGATTGCCTATCTCGATCTGCTTTGGGAGGCAATCGGGCCGCTCCTCCTGGTCTCGGCCGCCGGCCTCGTCGTGGCTCTCGTGCGGCGCAGCCGGACCGACCTCGTGCTGCTCTCGTTCGTGGGGGTCTACTGGCTGACGCTGATGCCCCAGGAGGCCCACTTCGACCGCTACGTCCTCCCGCTCGTGCCGGTGCTCGCCGTGCTTGCAGGGAGCATGAGGGCTGGTCTCCCGGTCGCCCTCGTGGCCCTCGCTCTGCCGCTCGCCTGGACGGTTGCCGACACGCGCGAGCTCACCCGGACCGACACACGCCTCCGGGCCGACGCCTGGGTCGCCGCCAACGTCCCTCGCACCGACTCGATCGCAGCCGATCCGTCGACGCTGCCCCTGCCCGGGAGGGATGTCGTACGGCTCGAGCTGCCCGGACCGGGCCGCCCGTCCGATCCTGAGCGGGACATCGAGCGGCTGCGTCGGGATGGCGTGAAG
>JANOUB010000158.1:0-3394 GCA_031416615.1 Thermoleophilia bacterium | reverse complement strand
GAGCTCCGAGCCCGTGCGGACGTTCTCGGTCGGCTTCGAGAACAGACGCTACGACGAGCGCCACTACGCGCGACTCGTCTCCGAGCGCTACGGAACGACGCACGAGGAGTTGCTGCTCGAGCCCGATGCAGCCGCGCTCATCCCCCGCCTCGTCGCGGCGTACGACGAGCCATTTGGCGACTCCTCCGCGCTCCCGACGTTCCTCGTCTGCGAGCATGCGCGGCGCTCTGTCACCGTTGCCCTCACGGGCGACGGTGGGGATGAGATCTTCGGCGGCTACGAGCGCTATCGCGCCCACGCGCTCGCCGAACACCTCGATCGCCTCCCGCGCTTCGCGGCCGCCGCCGCTGCACGTGGCATCCGGCTGATTCCCTCCGCCCGCACCGAGCCACGCTCGGCGGCATTCCGGGCCGCCCGGTTCCTCGACACGGCCGGCCTCGATCCGGCCGAACGCTACGGGCGGCTGATGGAGATGTTTCCCCCGGGCCTCCGGTCGGATCTGTGGACCGACGATGCGATCGCCGAGATCGGAGCTCTCAGGAGCGCGGGCGAGCTACTCGGCCCACCACGAGCCAGGGGCATCGCAGGTCTTCAGCTCATCGACGTCGAGACCTATCTTCCCGACGACCTGCTGTTCAAGGCAGACATCGCCTCGATGGCGCACTCGCTCGAGCTGCGAGCACCATTCCTCGACCATCACCTCGCCGAGCTGGCGTTAGGCATGCCCGACGGGCTCAAGCTTCATGGCTCGCGCGGCAAGGTCGCTCTCCGGCGCGCCTTCGCAGATGACCTGCCACCCGAGATCCTCGAGCGAGGCAAGGCAGGCTTCGGCGTGCCCGTCGCACAATGGTTCCGCGAGGAACTGCGAGACATGGCAGCGGATGTCCTCCTCGACACCTCGACGAGACGCCGTGGCCAGTTCCGGGCCGACGCCGTCGAGCGGCTGCTTGCCGAGCACACAGGCGGTCGTGCCGATCACGGAGAGCGAATCTGGAGCCTGCTGATGCTCGAGCTCTGGCAGAGGCGCTACGTCGATCACAACCTCGCTGCCGACCAGAGCCAGGCTTCGTGAAGCGACGGAACGCTCTTGCGATCATCCTCACGGCAGCGATCGTCCCTCGTCTGCTCGTCTTGGCCGTGGAGCGCAACGACCTGGTCTCAGGGCTGACCGAGAAGAGCGACCGCTTCGCACGCACGCTGGTCGCCAGCGGAACCTACGGATTCATCCCTGGGCGACCGTCGGCCTACACGCAGCCCCTTTACGGATTTTTCCTCTCCGGCCTCTACTGGGTGGCAGGGCGCGACTGGCTCACGATCGGACTGGCCCAGACGGCCCTGGCGGCGATCACGGCACTTCTCGTCTACGCGATCGGGTCCCACATCGCATCTCGACGCGTCGGCGTCGTCGCGGCCGTGGTCTCGACGCTGCACCCGTACCTCGTCTGGCACGACGTTCACGTCAACCGCGAAGTGCTCGACGGGACGCTTGCCGCCGCGCTCACTCTCGCCGCCCTCATTGCTGCCGAGCGGCGCACACTGCGAACCGTCTCCGTGGCGGGCGGCATCGCGGGTCTTGCCGTGCTCTCGAACTCACGCCTCCTGTTGCTGCCACTGGTGCTGGCGGTTTTCGTCGCCTGGGACATCCGGCCTTCGCGGCGAGCTGCTCTGGCAGCGGTCGTCCTGATCGGAGCGACTGCCCTCGTGATCAGCCCGTGGGTCGTCCGCAACCGGGTCTCCGTCGGCTGCTTCACACTGAGCACGGATTCGCGTGCGCTCTGGAAGGCCAACAACGCGGCGACGTACAGCACGCTCGCGGCAGGCAAGTGGCTCGATCAGGTTCCGGAGCTGCCGGGCGCGCCACCATGGCCCGAGCTCGCAGCGGACATCACGGAACGAACGGACAAGGTGATCACCGTCGACGAGTGTGCCCAGATGCGGCTCTACCAGAATGAGGTGACGAGCTTCTGGCGCGACCACCCCGGTGAGAAGCTGAAGCTTGCGGAGCAGGCGGTACGCATGCTCTGGAGCCCGGTCGTGACGGTGGAGTCGGATACCCCGGAGACGGGGCTCGGTGACTTCGCGCGACGCTTCGTCGAACCGGCGTTCGCGATCGCGCTGTACACGCTGGCGTTGCTCGGGCTCCGGCGACTACCGCGACGGTTCCTGGTACTCACCTTGCTGCTGCTCGGTTACGGCACCCTGATGGCCATGGTGTTTGCCGGCACCGTTCGTTACCGCGTTCCGTGGGACTTCCTGCTGTGCATTCCGGCGGCGATCGCTCTTGTGGATGCCCGCGCCACCCTGGCGAGCCTTGGCCTCAGGAGGGGCAAGGCACGATGAGGGTCATGCACATCCACCGGGTGCGCGGCATCGGTGGCTCGGAACGCCATCTACTGACACTGCTGCCGGCCCTCCGCGGCCGCGGAGTGGACGCGCGTTTTCTCGGCTTCGACGACGGCGAGCCAGACCCGTTCTACGCTCAACTCGACCGCCTCGGCGTCCCCTACGACCGTCTCCCGGCTCCCCGTGACCTCGACCCGGCACTTCTCATCCGTACCGTGCGTCTCACACGCCGTCACCGGCCAGAAATCGTCCACACCCACCTGGTGCATGCCGACGTCTACGGTGCGGCGGCTGCCCTGGGCTCTGGCGCCACGCTCGTCAGCACGAAGCACAACGACGATCCCTTCCGGCTCGGGCCGTTTCGACACGTCGAACGACTCCTCGCCCGCCGTGCCGCCAGGACCATCTGTATCACCGCGTCTCTCGCCCGCTTCAACATCGACCAGGTCGGTCTCCCGGCAGCGAAGGTGGTCGTCGTCCACTACGGCCTTGACACGCTGCCTGAAGCGTGGGGGCCGGCTGGCGGCCCCGAGTTGCCCGAGGGCGCACGGGTGCTGCTCGCCGTCTCACGTCTCGAGCGGCAGAAGGGGATCGACGTGGCGATCGAGGCCCTGGCCCTGATCAGGCTCCATCATCCGCGGGCTGTCCTCGTCGTGCTCGGGCGTGGCCGGCTCGAGCACGAGTTGCTCGCCCTAGCGGCGGAGCTCGGTGTCGCCGACGCCGTGTACCTGCCCGGGAGCGTGGGTGACGTCACCGACTGGCTGCGGCGTGCCGAGCTGCTCGTTCATCCGGCCCGCTGGGAGGGCTTCGGCCTCGCCTTGCTCGAGGCGATGCTCGCCGAGCTCCCTGTCGTCGCGAGCAGCGTCAGCTCGATTCCCGAAATCGTTGTCGACGGAGCGACCGGCCTGCTCGTGCCACCCGACGACGCCGGGCGGCTTGCGTCCGCGATCGACACGCTCCTGGCCGATCCTGCCCGGCGCGCGGCGTACGGCCGGGCCGGGCTCGCGCGTGTCAGGGATCGTTTCTCGGTCGCGCGGATGGCCGAGCACAC
>JANOUB010000157.1:0-2826 GCA_031416615.1 Thermoleophilia bacterium | reverse complement strand
GCCGCTGTCGCTCAGTGGCATCCTCCGGGTGACGCTCCGTGGCGACGGCGGCTTCGACAGCGGCACCCTGGTACCGACCCGCCTCGTCGGAGCCGGTGTACCGGCGCTCGATCCGGCCGAGAGCGCCCACGGGATCGTGCGGACGCTCTCGAAAGCCGACTTCGGTCCGCGGGCCGTCAAGGTCTCGGCGAACGGCAGCCTCACCCGCTAGGCCCCGGACGCCAGGCTTCAGCTCCGACGCCAGGCTTCAGCCTGGCGTCGCACGGAGAGAAGCGACGTTCGAGGCGCTTCGCTTGACGCCAGGCTGAAGCCTGGCGTCGGGCGCTACGCGCCCAGCCTGGCGTCTCGGGCTTGGCATCCGGTGGGAGACTGTCCGAGAACGCTTCACAACGGGAGGAAACATGCGAGAGTTCGACGTGGTGGTGATCGGCGCCGGCGTGGCCGGTGAAGTAGTCGCAGGGAGGCTCGGACAGAACGGCCTCTCGGTTGCGATCGTCGAAGACAAGCTCGTCGGCGGCGAGTGCTCGTACTACGCGTGCATGCCGTCGAAGGCGCTGCTCCGTCCGGTCGAGCTCGCGCGTGAGGTAGCGCGGGTACCCGGCCTCGAGCTCGGGCCGATCGATGTCGCAGCGGTGCTTCGGCGGCGCGACGACGTGATCGCCCACCTCGACGACACCGGGCAGGTGCCGTGGCTCGAAGAGCGCCGAGTCACGCTCGTGCGCGGCCGCGGCCGGCTCGACGGCGAGCGCCGGGTGGTCGTCGACGGCGAGGAGTTGGTCGCGAGAACGGCCGTGATCGTCGCGACGGGCTCCACTGCTCTGATCCCTGAGATAGAGGGACTGCGGGTAGCCCGCCCGTGGACGAACATCGAGGCGACGACCGCGACGCAGGTTCCGCCCCGGCTCGCGATCCTCGGTGGAGGCGTCGTCGGGGTGGAGCTCGGTCAGGCGTGGGCCGCGTTCGGATCGATGGTGACGCTCGTGCACCGTGGCGAGCGCCTGATCGAGCGGGAGGAGCCGTTTGCGGGCGCGCAGGTGCTCGAGGCCCTCCAGGAGGGAGGTGTCGACGTTCGGCTGCAACGCTCTGTCGTGCGCTTGTCGCGGCCGGGCGCCGTGGTGATCGAGCTCGACGACGGGACCGTCCTCGAGACCGACGAGGTGCTGGCGGCGTTCGGCCGCGTGCCCGGTACGGCCGGGATCGGCCTCGAGACCATCGGGCTCGAAGTGGGCGGCCCGCTCCTCGTCGGTGACGACCTCCGTGTCCCCGGACATGACTGGCTGTTCGCGGTCG
Organism: Thermoleophilia bacterium; assembly: GCA_031416615.1. Taxonomy (GTDB): domain Bacteria; phylum Actinomycetota; class Thermoleophilia; order Gaiellales; family Gaiellaceae; genus Gaiella. Next base: position 1,536 of record JANOUB010000157.1, on the reverse strand, counting down.
GCGATGTCAACGGTCGCGCGCTCCTCACGCACATGGGGAAGTACCAGGGTCGGCTCGTCGCCGACACGATCCTCGGGCGTGAGGTGCAGCTGCGGTCGGATGGGGCGCGCTCGCCGCGCGTCATCTTCACCGACCCGCAGGTCGGAGCCGTCGGCCTTACCCTGGCCGGGGCGCAGGAGGCAGGCCTCCGTGTCCGCCACGTCGATGTCGACACGAGCGGCAATGCCGGTGGCTCGTTCGTCGGTCGCGGCGCCGCCGGGACCTCCAGGATCATCATCGACGAGGACAGGCGCGTGATTGTCGGTGCCACGATCACCGGCGCCGAGGTGGCGGAGGCGTTGCATGCCGCGACGATCGCCGTCGTCGCCGAGGTCTCGATCGACGACCTCTGGCATGCGGTGCCGTCGTTCCCGACGCGGAGCGAGTTGTGGCTGAAACTGCTCGAGGCTTACGGGCTGTGATCACTGCGGCGCCCAGGGGGCCACGTTCGACGCCCGTCGTGCCCTCGGGTCACGGCCTGGTGAATACCCAGTCGTTCGCCTTTGCTTGCATATGGCACGAGGTACATGTCGCCCCCTGGGCGAGGACGCCGTAGCGACCCGCGGTCTTCGTGTATTCGACCCACTGCCAGCGGCCCTTCACCTTCCTCATCACTGCCACCTCGCCGGGGAGCCCGGTCGCACCCTGCTGAGCGATCGTCTTCACGATCACTGTCCCGTTGGGGAACAGCTTCCCAACTCGGGGCTTGCTGCGGTAGACGTTCTTGATCCCCACGTGGGCTGGTGAGCCTCCGATCACGGGCTTCTTGTTGATCTTCGCCCAGGTGCGATAGCCGTTGGTGTATGAGGGCAGGCCGTTCGCCGTCGTCTCCGCGGTCGCGACGACCGCCACGCCGCCTGCGACACCGGCAACGAGGACGACGAGGATGACAAGGACGGGACGACGCATGGGGCACAGTATCTTCCGTTCTCCGAGCGAGTTCAAGAGACAGTGCCGACCATGCTCCTGCGGGGTTGCCAGACGCATCGCTTCACGGCAGACTCGAGACTTCGAAGAGCACCTAACACAATGAGCACGGGCTGTCTGACCGTGCCGCCCAGCACGCCCGGCCAACGCGTGATCATTGCTGGTCGCGGCCGTTCTCGTCAACCCACGGCCGCCCGTGGTGGAACCGGCGGCCGGCGTGAGGGCCGCATCTACTCTGCCCGGGTGACCCTTGTCTCAATTACTGGCGGGGCCGGCTTTCTCGGGCTCCATCTTGCCCGTCGTGTGCTCGCTGACGGAAGCGCGGTGCGTACGCTCGACGTCGCTGCTCTCGACGATGGTGAGCTCGAGCGCGGCGTCGAGGAGGTGCGCGGCGACATTCGCTCCGAGCACGATGTGCTCACGCTCGTTTCCGGAGCCGACGTCGTCGTTCACGCCGCGGCGGCCCTGCCGATCCAGTCCTCCCGTGAGGCGATCCGCTCCGTCAACGTCGAAGGCACCGCGAACGTGCTCGCCGCTGCGCTCAGCGCCGGGGTGCGGCGCGTCGTCCTG
>JANOUB010000156.1:0-2267 GCA_031416615.1 Thermoleophilia bacterium | reverse complement strand
CGCCGCCGACGGCTCGGCCGCCCAGAACGCGTTGCCGTAGAGGACGCGGCCTCCGGGCGTCACGCTCTGCCGCAGCCAGTGAAAGGCGTCGTCCGTCCCACCGAAGGCGTGCGACGCGCCGACGCAGACGACGACATCGGCGACGTCGGCGAACGTTGCCGCGTCGGCCTCGACGAACTCCACCCGCTCGTAAAGGCCGCGTTGCGCTGCCAGCCGAACGCCGCGATCCAGGGCGTCCCTGTCCGTGTCGACGCCGGTGCCGGTCGTGGCCGGATGGGCGGCGAGAATGCGGAGTAGAAGCTCGCCCCACCCACAGCCGAGGTCGAGCACATGGTGGCCTGGCGAGATCGGCAGCGCCTCCACGAGCGTTCTCGCGCGTTCCTCGGAGAGCGGAGCGTTGAACGTGAGGCCGCCCTGGGCGAGCCGTCGGAAGTCGTCACGCACGGGCTGTTGCCTCCGCGGCGGCGCGCAGCCTGGCGGCCACGTCGGGGCCGAGTTGCCCCGGTTCGAGCTGCCAGACCCAATTGCCTCCCACTTCGCCTGGGCGGTTCATCCGGGTCTCCGACCCGAGCTCGAGTACGTCTTGCACGGGCATGATCGCGAGTGCTGCACGGGACGAGAGTGCCATTTCGAGGAGTTCCCAGGGCGACACGCCCGACGACGACTTGCCCAACAAGTGCCCTGCGAGGGTGTCGGTGTCGTGGGTCGAGGTGTAGACGACCTGATGCACGCGATGATTCTCCAGCCGATGTGGGTTCTCGGCTGGGCCGCTGAACGCCCAGAGCAGAATCGCCATTCCCGGGAAGCCGAGACCGTCGCGGAGCTCGCGGACGTCCGGTGTGATAAACCCGAGATCCTCGACGAACACGGGCAGCTCTCCCAACTCGTGCGCGGCGGCCCGGAAGACGGCAGCCCCCGGCCCGCGTGCCCAGTGCCCTTCCCGCGCTGTCTCCGCCTCCGCCGGCACCGTCCAGTAGCTCGCGAAGCCACGGAAGTGATCGATCCGCAACACGTCGACGAGGCCAAGCAGCCGCCTCATCCGCTCGATCCACCAGCGGTAGCCCTGCCCCGCCAGCGCGTCCCAGTCGTAGAGAGGGTTGCCCCACTTCTGCCCTCGGTCGTTGAGGGGATCGGGTGGCACGCCTGCGACGAAGTCGCCCGGGAGAAAGATGTCGGGATGTGCCGCGTGGTCGCAGCTGCCGGCCGCGACGTAGATCGGCACGTCTCCGATCAGCCGCACGCCGCGCTCCGCCGCGTAGGCACGGAGGGCCGACCACTCGCGCTGGAAGCGCACCTGGTCGGCCAGCGCACCGGGGCCGGCGAACGCGATCCAGTCGTCGATCCAGTAGGCGTTTGCCCTCTCGAATCGGCGCAACTCGGAGGGTCCGATGGCCGCCTCGGGATCGGCGAGAAGCCCGTGCCAGGTCGCGAAGGCGGACGCCGGCGAATAGGGAGAGCCGTACTCATCGGGCGGATTGAGCGGCAGGACCTGCCAGAAGCGGGCCCCGGCGGCAGCCAGCCAGTCGACGAACGAGTACGCCTCGGGGCCCAGCCGGCCACCCGGCAGAGAGGTCGGGTGGAGGTTGACGCCGATCGAGCGGGTGAGCCACATTGCCAGACTGTCTACCTTGTTGGGGATGGCGCTGCCACGAATCCAGATCCAGGACGTCCAGCCGCAGGTCGACTGCGGCCGCTATCCGGTCAAGGCGTGCCTTGGCGACACGGTGCAGATCTCCGCAACGATCTTCCGTGACGGCCACGACAAGATCGGCGCCGTCGCCCGGTTCAGGCCAGCGGGAACGCGCCGCTGGCGCGAGGCGCCACTGGAGGCGCGGGGCAACGACTGCTTCGAAGCAGCCGTCGTGCCCGACGCGCTCGGGCCGTGGGAGTTCCGCATCCAGGCCTGGGTCGACCCGTACGGGAGCTGGCTCGACGAGCACGATCGCAAGGTGGGCGCCGGTCAGGAGGATCTCAGCGGAGAGCTGTCCGAGGGGCGCGAGCTGTTCGGCGAGGGGACGGTCGACGGCTGGCGCGCCGCCGCCGCCGGGCTGTCTGACCGCGAGCGCCGGAGCGCCGCGAAGAGCCGGCTGCTCGGTCTCGACGTCGATCGCGAGCGCGCCCGGTTTGGCGCCTGGTATGAGCTGTTCCCTCGGTCGTGGGGCGGGTTCCGGGGTGTTGCCGCCGTGCTACCCGAGATCGCAGCGCTCGGCTTCGACATCGTCTACCTGCCACCGGTTCACCCGATCGGCGAGACCCATCGCAAGGGC
>JANOUB010000155.1:0-6368 GCA_031416615.1 Thermoleophilia bacterium | reverse complement strand
CCGACGATATTCGCAAGCGAGGTCGCGAGCGGGATGCCCCAGATACCGACGCGGTACAGGGCCACATCGAGGGCGGCGTTGAGGCCGAGCGTGCCAACTGCGATCCCGGTCGGGAGCCAGTTCGACTGCAGCCCGTAGAAGCCGCGGATCAGCATCAGCATCCAGCCGTTGAAGACGAGGCCGAGCGAGAGGGCTGCGAGGCAGCCTGCGACGACGGTGACGTCCGCCGCCGTGAACGCGCCTCGCTCATAGACGAGGCGAACGATCGGCTCGGCGAGGACAGCGGAGACGACCGAGGCTGGGATCAGGAGGAAGGCGATCTGGCGCAAGCCGGTGCTGACCGTGGCGCGGAACCCGTCGATGTCGTTCCGCGCTGCGAGACGCGCGAGAGCGGGGAACAACACCGTCGCGATCGCAACCGAGAAGATTCCCTGCGGCAGCATGTAGAGCCGGAAGGCCGCGTTGATAGCCGCCGGCGCGAGATTTGGGTCGAGTAGCCGCGACGCAAACAGCGTGTCGATCACGGCGTTGACGTTGATCAATCCCAGTGTGAGCGTCACGGGCAGCATCAACGTGAAGAAGCGGCGCACCGCCGGGTCGCGCCAGTCGAGCACGAGTTGCAGGCGGCCGTCGAGCCCCCGCAGCCACGGCACGGGCAGAAAGAGCTGGATCACGGTGCCGACGAGGATCGAGCCGGCGTAGATGTAGAGCTGCGCGTTTTCGCCGCTGACGCGAGGTACGCCCAACGCGAGCCCGGCGATGATCGCGAGGTTCCAGAACACCGGCGTCAGCGCCGGCACGGTGAAGTGGTCGTAGGTGTTGAGGATCCCGACGATGACGCCGCTGAGCCCGAGCAGCACGACGATCGGGAAGAGCACGCGCGACAGGCCGACAGCGAGGTCGAAGTCGCCACCGGGTTCGCCGAACGGCCGGATCAGGATTGGCGCAATGAGGATGAACAGCGCCGTCAGACCGCCGAGCACGAGCAGGACGAGCCAGAAGATCGTCGAGGCAACCCGCCAGGCCCGCTGACGCTCACCCTTCTCGAGCAGATCGCTGAAGACCGGCACAAACGCCCCCGAGAGGGCGGCATCGGCGAGCAGTGCTCGCACGAGATTCGGGATCTGGAACGCGACCGTGAACGCGTTGATCTTGCCGTTGATCCCGAAGTAGTAGGCCACGACCATCTCCCGTACGAGACCGAGCACCCGGGAGAGCCCCGTCGCTACCGAGAAGATCAACGTCGAGCGGGCGAGCCGCCGGTGTTGGCCTGCTCCGGGCTCGGACCCTCCGGCGGCGTCGGCAACGTCAGTCATGCCGGTCGAGTTCGGCGCGGGCACGCTCCCCACCTTCGCACGAACCGCATCTTCTCGCGTCGCCGTTCGAGGCGCAGCGGCTTCCAATCCACATCAAGCCTCGACGGCGCTCTGCTACCATCGGCCTCGCCCGCAAGCTGCGGGCATTCCTACGCTCGAGGGTAGATGCCGAACATTCAGCAACAGAAGAAGCGCGTCTTGATTGCCGTCCGCCAGCGGGACGAGAACCTCCGCTACCGTTCGACGATCAAGACCCTGACGAAGCGGCTCGAGACGGCCGTTACCGCCGGCGACGCCGATGTCGTCGCGGCCGAGCACCTCGCGCTCGTGCGGCTGGTCGACAAGGCAGCGTCGAACGGCGCCATCCACAAGAACACCGCCGGGCGCAAGAAGGCCCAGGCAGCGCGTCTCGTCGCAGCACCCGTCGCGTAGCGCCGGGTTCGAGTGCGCCGGGATGACCCGTTGGCCGCCGTGCCGAGGCCGCCGTGCCGACGCCCGCGGGACGGGCCTGCGCCTCCCCTACTGCCGCCCCGGCTCGCTACTCACATCGATGAGCGCCCGCTGGAGCTCGAGATCGGGGGCGAGCCTGCTGCCGCCTTTCAGTGCGAGATCGAGCTCGGCGAACCTGACGGTTGCGCTCGCGAGCTCCTCGTCCGAGAAGCCTTCGGCCTGGCGGTAGACCTTCTCGCCGTAGAACGGATGCATCTTGAGGGTCGTTGCGGCCTCCCGGGCAGGAACGCCCTCGGCGGCGAGGCGTTTTAGCTGGCGCATCCGAGCGAGATGTCCGCCGAGTGTGGCTGCGAGCCTTGGTGCCGTGTCGCGGCGAGGCTTGTCGGACCGGTCGAACATCGTCTCTGACAGGTCGAGCAGCCGACCCGGGTGGCGCCCTGCCCACGCGTCCGTGAGCGCAAACGACGGCACGTCTGCGACGGGCGAGACAAGTTGCTCGATCTCGGCGACCCCCACCGGCTCACCCTGGGCCCAGGTCGCGATCTTGCCGATCTCGTTGGCGAGACCGTGAAGATCGTTCTCACCGATGTACTCGACGAGCAGCGCACACGCGTCGGTCTCGGCTTTCACGCCCGCCTGCCGGAAGCGCCCCGCGACCCAGGCGACGCGACCCCGCTTCGCGACCTCGTACAGCAGCACATCACCGGCCTTCGCGCAGGCCTTGGCGAGCGCGGCGTCCTTCTTCACCTCCAGCCCGACCACCGCGAGCACGCTGCCTGGTGCGGGTGCCGCGAGATAGGACGCAATCGCCTCCACATCGGCTGCCTTCCAGCCTCCCGTCGGCGGGCGGTTGTCCTCCTTCTTGGTGCCGTCGACCTCGGTGACGACGACGAGCCGAGCGTCGCCGAAGAGGCTGCCCGAGTTGCACAGCGTGACCACGTCGGCGCCGGTCAACTCGAGGGCGGAAACAACCTCGACCGATTCGGGCACGAACCGGGCGCGCAGGCGCTGCACAGCGGTCTCGACCTTGGGGCGATCGCTACCCGAGATCAGGTAGGCGGGCTTCAGCGACGGCCGTTCGCTCATGGGCCTACCGTACTGGACGCTCCGTCCGGACCGACAGGGAGCGCCCGTCCGACTCGAGCACGATCCGCCCACTCTCGTCTGTCCGGTACACCGCCAGGCCGGCCCTCCCACGCAGTGCGGCAAGCGTGTCGGCCCGAGGATGACCGTATCCGTTGTACGCAGCCACCGAGATCACGGCGACGCGGGGCCTGAGGATGCTCAGCTCGTCGGCAAGACCATCGTCGGACGAGCCGTGGTGGGCGACCTTGAGCACCTCGATCTGCCGCAGCGGCAGCGACCGAGTGACGGCAGACTCGGAATCGCCGGTCAACAACAGATCGATCGATCCGTAGCTCGCAAGCAGGACGGTGCCGCGTCGGTGTGGATCCTCGTCGGGCGAGCCGGCGTGATCGGGCCAGACCACATGCACGCGCAATCGGCCGAGCGCGTACGTTCGCCCCACGCGTGCCGGCACGAGCGGCACGCCGAGCTGCCGAGCGGTTCGGCGCAACTCGCGCTCATCGAAGCCGGCGCCCGGCTGCATCGGATCGATCACTTGCCCCACCGCCAAGCTGCGCAGGACGGCGGGGGCGCCTCCCACGTGATCGCGGTGCGCATGGGTGATCACGAGTGCCGCGAGCGTGTGTAGTCCCAGGCGCCGTAGTTGGCGATCGACCCGGGCTTCGGCCGGCCCTGCGTCGACGAGCATGGCGCCCTGCGGCGTCTCGAGGAGGATCCCGTCCCCCTGCCCGACATCGAGGAACGAGACGCGCAAACCCGCCGGCGGCGACCAGGAAGGAGGCGGATGCAGAGCCCACCAGCCGAGTGCTGCAAGTGGCGCGAGCGCGAGAGCGGTGGCCACAGCTGCCCGCCGGCGATACCGCGGCAGTGCCCTGAGACCGACGGCGCTGAGGAGCGCGCCCGCGAGCGCCAGGACGAGCGTCCGTGACGAGGTCTGGGCGTACGGTAGCGACGCGACCAGGCGAGCCGAGAACGCGATCCAGGCCGCTGCCGCGCCCGCGAGCCACGAGAGCGCGATGGCGGCAGACGGGATCACCGGAGCGAGCATCGCCGCTCCGAGACCGCAGCCCAGCAAGACCGGCATTGCGGGCTCAGCGAGGACGTTTGCCAGCACCGTCCAGAGCGGGATCGTGCCGAACTGCAACCAGAGGATCGGCGCGGTGACGACCCCGCAGGCCGCCGAGATGCCGACCACCTCGACGATGCCGATCGGCACCGGATAGCCCTCCTGGAGGCGGCGCAAGCGCGGCAGGGTGAGGAAGATCGCCGCAACTGCGGCGAACGAGAGCTGGAACCCCGGCTCGAGCAGCGACCGTGGTGTCCAGGCAAGAAGGACGACCGCACCCACCGCCATCGTGTGCCAGCGGTCGCTCGGGCGCGACAGCAGCCATGCCACTGAGGCGAGACAGCCGGCGACCGCGGCACGCACGACGGACGGCTGCCATCCGACCGCAAGCGCGTACGCGAGGATCGCGACGATCGCGAGCGTATGACCAACCGCCCTTCCGAGCCCGGCCACATAGGCGAGGCCAAGGACGCCGAAGCCGATGAACACGATGTTCTGACCCGACACGGCGAGGAGGTGGTAGAGACCCGATGCCTTGAAGGCGTTGCGGAGCTCCGGATCGATCCCTTCGTCGGCACCGAGTACGACGCCGACGACAAGCGACCGGCGCTCGCCCGAGGTCCCGAGTGCGAGAGCGTTACCGATTGCCGTGCGCAGCCGGTCGCCCACGCCTCCGATCCCGCCCCGCCGGCCGACGACGTGCCAGGAACCGCTCGCATGGAGAACGACATGGATCCCCCGTCGTGCGAGCCAGCCCCGCTCGTCGAAGCCGGTCTCGGGCCCTCGCGGGGCGACCGGGCGCGCCCGGAACTCGAGCACCGCACCCTGAGGAGGTGCACGCCCTACGGGCAACTCCAGTAGGACACGCTCACGAAACTCGACGCCGTCGAAGCGCCGAACCTCCGCGGCGACTCTCACGGCGAAGGGCGATCGACTCGCCGCACCGGTGACGACCGCCTGCACGCCGGCCGGCTGCCCTATGCGGGAGGCGAGAAAGCTCCGATCGAACTCGTGCAGCCGGAGACCGCCCCACCAGAGCCCTGCGGCACCAAGCGCGACGGCTGCAAGGGCTAGACGCATTGGCGCCGGCAAACGGAGCGTCGCGGCCGCCGCCGCAACGACTGCGACGGCGCCTGCCAACCGCGGCACAGAGAGCCAGTTCGCCGCGGAAAGCCCGACGGCGAGCGAGGCGAGCACAGCCGCCGGCCAACCCCGCTCGAGCGCCTTTCGAACGCTGCTCAGGGCGTCACCAGATCACGAAGCTGCTCGACCCGAGCGGGCCCGACGCCGGGAATCGCGTCGAGGTCGTCGACCGACCGCAGCGGCCCGTGCGTCTGGCGCCAGTCGATGATCTTCTGAGCGGTGATCGGGCCGATCCCGGGCAGCTCGTCGAGCTGATCGAGGGTCGCGCTTGCCAGGCTCACCTTCGCGGGAGTGCTCGCGGCGGCTCCCGCCCCGCCGGCCGCTGCCGTGACCCGAGCCGGAACGACAATCTGCTGCCCGTCGGCGACCGGTGCCGCGAGATTGACGAGTGCGAGGTCGGCGCGTCGGGTGGGGCCACCGGCCTGCTCGAGCGCATCGGCCACCCGGGCACCTTCGGGCAGCCTCACGAGGCCGGCGCGGCGGACTGCGCCGACCACGTAGACGACGAGCCTCGGAGAACTCGCGACACCGCCCACCGCACGTTCCTCGGTCAGCGACACGGCCTGAGTCGCGGGAGCCCGCGCGGTACCTGCTGCCGCAAGCCGCTTGCCGACGAGCGCAAGCACTACAACGCAGACGACGAGCAGGATCGCCGTCTGCCGCCGCGGCAGTTTCTCAAAGATCATGTCGTCAATAATGGCAACAGAAGTGTGCGGGCTTCGTGCCAGCTCTGTGCCGTATCTGTGCCGAACTCTCCACAGATTGCAGCCGACGACTTGCGCAAACAAACGTCTGTTCGCGGAGCGAGCGGGTGCTCCACCTGCCTGTGGGGCACACAGGTGAGACGTTCCGAGACGAGGCGCTAGCCCGGATCGTTCAGCTGGCGTGATCGCGCGGCGCTCGTCCGGGTCGTCAGGACGCGCGGGGAAGGGGTCGGGGTCATGCAGGCCGGGAGCCTGTGTGACTCCTTCCCCGCGCGGAGCGCACCGCCCGGGTGGGGCCACCAGGTAGGGAAGAACGAGTCCCACCCGGACGGGGAGCGTCCTTGTGAGCCTTCGGTACGGAGATGCAACGCCCGCGCCAGATGAACGATCCGGGCTTGGTGTCGGCTCAGACGACGAGCGAGACGAGCTTGCCGGGGACGACGATCGTCTTCCGCAACTCCCTGCCGTCGAGATGCGCCTGCACACGCTCCGAGGCAAGCGCGAGGGCAAGCAGCTCGTCCTCGCCGGTCGTCGCCGCAACGCGAAGCCGGTCGCGCACCTTGCCGTTCACCTGCACCACGATCTCGACTTCATCCTCGACGA
>JANOUB010000154.1:0-1832 GCA_031416615.1 Thermoleophilia bacterium | reverse complement strand
AACGAGCTGGTAGCGCTCGACGAGCTCCCACCAGCGGGCGTCCAGATCGGACTCGGGATCGGCGTAGAGAGAGCGCTCGAAGTTCGTCATCACGAGCACCCAGCGCGTGAAGACGAGCAGCTCGGCGGCCCGGGCCGCCCGAAGATCGTCTGCGATCCGAGCCACCCGGTCGGAGTCGACGCCCAGCACCCGCTCCAGCCAGTCAGCGTCGCTCGCGAGCCTCCCCAGCATGATCGCGATGCCCTCGGTGACGACGAGGTGGCAGTCACGCAGAACCCACGGGAGAGAGGCATCGAAGCCCAGGTCGAATGTCGCGTGGCCGAGCTCATGAAGCATCGTGTCCATCCAGTACTGACCGCGCACGACATTTGCGAGCACCCTGATGTCGCCGCTGCGGTCGACATCGATGCAGAACGCGTGCTGGCACTTGCCTTCGCGCGGGAGCAGGTCGCTGCGGTCGAGCACACCTCGGGTCTCGAGCCCGATTCCGTCGAACGTGCGCCGCGACAGCTCCACGAGATCGGCGTTCTCGAACAGCGGGTCGAGGTCGACCCCACCTTCGGCCGGAACTTCCTGGAAGAACGGGTCGGCGTAGTGCCATGGCTCGAGCGCGGCGACGGAACAGCCGAACCGGGCCGCGAGGCGCTCGTCGAGGCCGGCCTTCCAGCACGCAAAAGGCGCCGCGGTCGCATCATCGGCCTCGTCAAGAGTGGCGATCAGCCTCTCTTCGTCCATCTCCGACGTCGCCACGGACAACGCAAACCAGTCCCGGTAGCCGACCGCATGGGCTGCCGCATTGCGAAGGCGCGCGAGCTCGCGGACGTCGTCGGCCACGAGAGCCCCGACCGTCTTCGACGCCTCCCAGGCCTTGCGGCGCTCGGCGGCATCGTTACTCTCCTGCAGAATCCGCTTGATCTCGTTGTCGTCGACCCGGCGGCCGGCGATGTCGCCGCGATGCTGGGAGAAGCGCCTCTCGACCGAAACCTCGAGCCCGATGATGCGCGAACGCAGGTCGGCGGGTACCTGCCTCGTCAGAAACACGTCGCGAAGAAGGTCGAGCCTGCGCCCGGCGAGACCTCCGGTGCCCGAGCGGGCAGCCTCGATTGCTGCGAAACGCTCGCTGTCGGCGAGGAAGTCTGAGAGCTCCGTCTCGAGCTCGACCCGCCGGCGCTCGTTCTCGTCGTTCGCCACAACGTTGGCGTCCCACCACGCCCGGGAGACACCGGCGTAGAGGGGGGCGAGCTCGCTCTCGATTCGGTCGGCGACGGCAGCAGGGTTCGTCATCGGGCGGAAGTCTACGGAAGGTCGCGGGGCAACCGTCGCCAAGCCTGGATCCACCGTTTTGCGCGGGCGTTGCATCTCGTCCCGCGATCACGCAAAACGGTGGATCCAGGCTAAGACGAGCGGCAACGGCGTCGAGGAATCGTCACAATGCAGCATCCCCGATCAAGGAGCACGACCGTCATGGCAGCACGCACTCACGTCGAGATCGACCGCGCCCGCATCAAGGAGCTGACCGAGCGCGAAGCGGCGACGCTCGACGAGCGCACCCAGGGCTCCCGGGTGTTCTACGCCCGGGCACAGAAAAGCCTCGTCGGCGGCGTTGCCTCCTCCTATCAGTTGCGCGCTCCGTGGCCGATCTACCTGTCGCACGGCAAGGGCGCGCACGTCTGGGACATCGACGGGAATGAGTTCCTCGACTTTCACAACGGCTTCGGCTCGATGGTGCAGGGGCACGCCCACGACGTGATCTCGAAGGCGGTGATCGAGCGGATCGGGCTCGGTACGCACTTCGCCGCGCCGACGGAAGACGCCGTCGTCGTCGGCGAGGA
>JANOUB010000153.1:0-2490 GCA_031416615.1 Thermoleophilia bacterium | reverse complement strand
GCCACGATGGGCGGTCCCAAGAAACGGTATGCCGGCCTGCTCGACGTCTACGAGGAACTCGACGAGGCGGCGGCGATCCACAGGCGTCTCGCGTGCCCGGTGCTCGACGTCTCCGACCTCTCCGTGGAGGAGACCGCGATGCGCGTGATCAGGCTCGTCGCGGACAGGCAGCGCGCGCGGCGCGCGGGGCCGTCGTGAGTGGCCGGAGCGTGTGGCGGGCGGAGGGCCGCTCACTCGAAGAGAAGGGGTGGGCGCCGCTCCGTTACTGGGCGCTGTGGTCAGGCGGGCTCGCCGTGGCCGTGGTGCTGTTCTACGTCATTCTGACGCCTGTCTGGATCGGCCTCCGGGCGCTTGCGTGGCTCGCCGAGTTCAAGGCTCGCCGGCGGCGCTGAGAAACCGGTCGACCTCCGCCGGCGTGCACAGCCGGACGGTGGGGTAAGCGGCGAGCTGCCGCCCCACGGTGGTCTTGCCGTTGCCGGAGGCAGAGGCGATCACGGCCACCCGACGCATCATTTGTCTTGTAACAGACGGTGCAGTGTTTCAGCAGGCCCGAGCGTGTGCGAGGATCGCAACGTGCGCTACGTCTACGACTACGACGAAGAGGCCCCGGGCGGTCGGGAACTCCTCGGCGGCAAGGGGATCGGCCTGGCCGAGATGACGGCGCTCGGGGTGCCTGTGCCGGCCGGGTTCACAATCACGACCGATGCGTGCCGCGCCTACATGGCGAGCGGCAAGGATGTGCCCGAGGGCCTCGACGACGAGGTCGGCGAGCACATCGCGGCGCTCGAGCAGAAGGCTGGGAAGCGGTTCGGCGACCCCTTTGACCCGCTGCTCGTCTCGGTGAGGTCCGGTGCCGCCGTGTCGATGCCGGGGATGATGGACACGATCCTGAACCTGGGCTTGAATGATGTTGCCGTCGAGGGTCAGGCTGCGTCGACAGGCAACCCGCGGTTCGCCTATGACTCGTACCGGCGCCTGATCCAGATGTACGGCGAGGTCGTTGACGGCGTCGACGGGCACCGGTTCGAGAGCTCGCTCGCCGATCTGAAGGCGGCGCGCGGGGTGGTGAACGATCTCGAGCTGGGGGCCGACGATCTGCGCGAGTTGGTCGGGACGTTCCAGCGGATCTACGAGGAGGAGGTCGGCTCGGGCTTCCCGCAGGACCCGCGCGAGCAGTTGCGCCGGTCCTACCGGGCGATCTTCGACTCCTGGGACGCGCCGAGGGCCCAGGTCTACCGGCGAACCTACGAGATTCCCGACGACATCGGGACGGCGGTGAACGTCGTGCAGATGGTGTTCGGCAACAAGGGCGAAAGCTCCGGTACCGGCGTGTGCTTCACCCGCGACCCGTCGACGGGCGAAGCGGTGTTGTATGGCGAGTTCCTCGTCAACGCGCAGGGCGAGGACGTCGTCTCGGGCATTCGGACGCCCGAGCCGATCTCGGTGATGCGCGACCGGCTGCCGGAGGCCTTCGCGCAGCTGTCGGCGACGCTCGACCGGCTCGAGGGCCACTACCGTGACATGCAGGACATCGAGTTCACGGTCGAGGAGGGCAGGTTGTACCTTCTGCAAACGCGGACAGGCAAGCGCACGGCCGGTGCTGCGCTCCGCATCGCAGTCGAGATGGCCGCAGAGGGGGTGATCTCGCATGAGGAGGCGGTAGCGCGGATCGACCCGGGCCAGCTCGACCAACTGCTGCATCCGATGCTCGACCCGGCAGTTGAGGTCGAGGTGGCGGCGAAGGGCCTGAACGCCTCGCCGGGCGCGGCCTCGGGCGAGATCGTGCTCGACGCCGACACGGCGGAGCTACGCGGCAAGGCGGGTGATGACGTCATCCTCGTGCGCTGGGAGACGACGCCCGACGACATCCACGGCCTCATCCAGGCACGAGGGGTTCTCACCGCGCACGGAGGCATGACCTCGCATGCCGCAGTGGTCGCGCGGGGGATGGGGAAGCCTTGCGTGGCGGGTTGCGAGGGGCTTTCGATCGATGCGCGCGCCGGCACGGTGACGATCGGGGAGCACACGTTGAAGGTCGGTGATGTGATCACGATCGACGGCGGCACCGGGCGCGTCATCGTCGGCCCGGTGAGGCTCGTGCCGCCCGCGATCGACGAGAACTTCGGCACGATCCTGGGCTGGGCCGACGAGCTCCGCCGGCTGCGGGTCCGTGCGAACGCCGATACGCCGGAGGATGCTGCCAAGGCGCGAGAGTTCGGAGCCGAGGGCATCGGTCTCTGCCGCACCGAGCACATGTTCATGGCGCCCGACCGGCTGCCGATCGTCCAGGAGATGATCATGGCCACGGCCGAGCCCGAGCGGCGGGCGGCGCTGGAGCGGCTGCTGCCGGTCCAGCAGGCCGACTTCGAGGGGATCTTCGAGGCGATGGCCGGCTTCCCGGTGACGATCCGGCTGCTCGATCCGCCCCTGCACGAGTTTCTGCCCGCACCGGAGGAGGCGACGACGGAGGCGATGAGGCGCCGGATCCTC
>JANOUB010000152.1:0-6567 GCA_031416615.1 Thermoleophilia bacterium | reverse complement strand
CGGCCCGGCAAGGCGTCGAACGGCCAGATCCCGATCCCAGGGAGATCTCAGGGTCGACTCAGGGTCATTCCGGATGGTCGCCGTGGGCGCCGAGGGCCATCCTCTAGACATGGACACACACATCACACATATCCCAGAGATCCGGCGCCTGCAGCGCAGCCGCTCGGATCGCAAGGTCGCCGGCGTCAGCGGGGGCCTCGCTCGCTACTTCGAAATCCACCCCGCTGTCTTCCGCGTCGGCTTCGTCGTCCTCACCCTCATCGGCGGGGCCGGTATCCTGATCTACGCCGCCGCGGCCCTCGTCATGCCCGACGAGGGCAAGGAGGACTCGATCGCCACGGCGGCCCTCCGCAACAGGCGAGACCGCCCGTGGCCGCTGATCGGGCTCGGGCTCCTGGCTGTAGCGGGTACCGTCCTTCTCTCACGGGCCACGCTGTGGCCTCAGGGCGATGCCTGGTTTCTCTTCCTGATCGCGGGTGCCGTGATCCTCTGGATCACGCGCCACCCGCCGGCCGACCCGACGAAGGACGTGGCGGAGCTCGCCGCGGAGGACTCCCGGCGCGTGCGACGCCTCGGACGCGGCCTCGTCATCACCCTCGCAACGCTCGTCGCCCTGGGGCTCGTCGCCGCCGCCATCTTCGCCGCCGTGTTCAACGTGCGCGTCGGCCGCGGCGTCGGCGACCGCTCGTACGCCGTCACGAGCGTCGAAAACCTGCACAGCAACTACCGGCTGGGGATCGGCTCTCTCGAACTCGATCTCGGCGCACTGCAGCTGCCCGTGGGTGAGACGCAGGTCGATGCGAGCGTCGACGTCGGCGAACTGCGCGTGATCGTCCCCCCGGATGCGGCCCTTCGAGTGGAAGGAACAGCACAGCTAGGCGAGGTCGATCTTCCCGGCGGCGTCGGAGGAGACGGCCGCAACGTCGAGGTCGACGTGATCGAGCCCGGGAGCCGCGTGCTGGTGCTCCACGCCCATGCCGGCCTGGGCTCCGTCAAAGTCGAACGAGCCGTACGATGAGTCGGCATGTCGCTGCCCACCTTCGCGCCGGGATGGTTGATCGGTCATTGGCGTGACGTCCGGGGGCGTCCCCGACCAAGCCGGGCGTCCCGGTCGCCCACGTCGCATACTGGTGGTACGGGTCGTGGGTGACCGGGACGCTCGGCGCCGTGTCTGGGGCGGCATTCCGTTCGCGCCAATGATCGATCAACCATCCAACTCTGACAAGCGCGTGATCGCGGGGGTCTGCGCGGGCATCGCGCAGACCCTCTCGGTCGACGCCACCCTCGTTCGGCTCGTCTTCGCGCTGCTGGCACTCGCCGGCGGCGCCGGGATCGTGCTCTACCTGGCGCTGTGGGCGTACTCCCGGAAAGCGCACGTCTGGCTTGCGGCCGTGTTGGCCTTCTTCGCCGGAGCGCTGCTACTCAGCGCCCTCGGCCTCTCCGACAGGTCAGTAACAGGGATCGCCCTGATCGCGGCCGGGCTCGCGCTCGCGTGGCGCCGGGGCGGCAGCTTCCGGCCGGACGCGCCGCTTTCCTACGGTGGGATCGCGCTCGCCGCGATCGGCGCGGTCGCGCTGCTGTCGGGCGAAGGCGCGTCCTCGACGCTGCTCGCGCCCGGCGCCGTCGCCGGCGCGTTGCTGCTGATCGCCGGCCCCTGGGTGTGGCGACTCGCGCTCGACCGCGACGCCGAGCGCACCGCGCGGATTCGCAGCGACGAGCGCTCCGACGTCGCCGCGCGGGTGCACGACTCGGTGCTACAGACGCTGGCGCTCATCCAGCGACATGCAGCCGAACCGCGTCGCGTAGCGGCGTTGGCGCGCCGGCAAGAACGCGAGCTACGCGGCTGGCTGTACAACGACCAGCCGATCGGCGACGACAACGCGTCGCTCGTGGCGGCGCTCTCGGCGGCTGCGGGCGACGTCGAGGAGTTCCACGGCGTGCGCGTCGAGCTCGCGAGCTCGGGCGACTGCTCGGTCGATGTCTCAATCGGCGCGGTCGTGCTGGCGGCGCGCGAGGCGATGACGAACGCTGCCAAGTTCGCGGGCGTCGAGGAGATTGACGTCTACGCCGAAGTCACCGACGAAGCGGTCTCGGTCTTTGTACGCGATCGGGGATTGGGGTTCGACCGCGCCGCCGTACCCGCCGACCGCCGCGGCCTCGTTGAGTCGATCGAGGGGCGGCTTGAGCGCGCCGGCGGTCGTGCATCCATCGTGACGAGCCCAGGAGCCGGCACCGAGGTCGAGCTGCACGTAACGCGGAGGGCGTCGTGAAGCGTCGCGTGGTGCTGGTCGACGACCACGATCTCTTCCTCGCAGGCGTGCGCGCCGAACTTGGCGACGCGGTGGACGTGGTCGGGCAGGCGGGAACCGTCGCCGCGGCGGTGCCGCTGATCAAGGAGCTCGACCCGGACGTCGTCCTGCTCGACGTGCACCTCCCCGACGGAAGCGGCGACGCGATCATCAACGCGGTCGCGCCGGAACGTCCGGGAGTACGCTTCCTCGCGCTGTCGGTGTCCGACGCGGCCGAGGATGTGATCGCCGTGATCAGGGCCGGCGCGCGCGGCTACGTGACGAAGACGATCTCCGGCGAGGAGCTCGCGGCCGCGATCGAGCAGGTCGCGAACGGGGACGCTGTCTTCTCACCGCGGCTCGCAGGCTTCGTGCTGGACGCGTTCCGCGCCGGCGACCGGGTCGGGGGCGACACCGAGATCAACGAGCTGACACCTCGCGAGCGCGAGGTGTTGCAGCTGATCGCGCGCGGTTACATGTACAAGGAGATTGCCGCCCGCCTGCACCTATCGGTGAAGACGGTCGAGAGCCACGTCTCGAACGTGCTGCGCAAGCTCCAGCTCTCGACGAGGCACGAGCTGGCGCGGTGGGCAACCGAGCACCGGCTGATCTAGCCACCGACGCCGTACGCCACGGCCGCTGTCTGGGGCTCCGATCCGACGCTACGCACAGAATGAGACAAGGCAGCCGCTCAGGCCGGTCGAAGAGTTCATCAGGAGACAGACATGAGCACACAACAGATCAACATCAGAATCGACGTCGACCTCGCGGCCGCGCTCGACCGGGTCGGCGTGAGGAGTCGGTCGACCGGGCGACTGCGAACTCCAGACGCTCCTCGGCACCGCAAACGCGCAGCCGAGCGACAGCGAGCCCACCCTACGCGTCACGGCCGCCGACATCCGCACCGGACAGATCCGCGTGCCCCGAGGGGCCAAGCGGTTCTTCCCCACGACCAAGGCGAACCTCGATCCGCGGAGGACGCACCACCACCCGAACCTAACGCCTGAACAGACAACAATCTACGGATGTGAACCGATCGTCACACTCCCGTCACAAAGAGGCCGCGGAGACAGGCAGGTGGAACCCGGTCTGAGTGGCGACGAACCTTCCTTCGGGTGAAAACGCAGCGGCAATGCGCAACGCCTGGCCTCCGAGCGGTCAGCCCCGATCGACCCCGCGCGCGAGCGGATCGAAGCCGACTGACTGTCGGTCGGGCCCGCTACGGCTCGCCGCCGCCCGGTCTCACGGCGCTCGCCGGAACGGCATACGATCGATTCGGGAGGCGCAGCAGTCAGTCCGGCGGTAACTCGTGCCGCATGCTCCTGCCCTCGCCGATTGCGAGCGCCGCGCCGACGAGCGTGAGGTGGGTGAACGCCTGCGGGAAGTTTCCGAGCTGACGGCGGGCGACGGGATCGTACTCCTCGGCGAGCAACCCCACGTCATTGCGGAGGTCGAGGAGCCGCTCGAACAGCTCGCGTGCCTCGTCTACCTTTCCCTGCCGGGCGAGAACCTCAACGAGCCAGAACGAGCACGGGAGGAACACGCCCTCGCCCGGTGGGAGCCCGTCGACGTCGCCGTCCTCGTCGGGGAGGTAACGAAGGACAAGGCCGTCGATGGTGAGCTCGCGGCGGATCGCTGCGACGGTGGAGACGAACCGCTCGTCGCTCGCCGACAGGAACCCGACCAGGGGCATCACGAGGACGCTCGCGTCGAGCGCGTCGGAGCCATAGGACTGCGCGAACGCCTGCTTTCTCTCGCTCCAGGCACGGGCCAGAACTTCGGCCTCGATCTCGTCGCGGAGCTCGCGCCACCGTTCGACGGGCCCCTCTCGACCGAACTCCTCGTATGAGCGCACGGCCCGGTCGAAGGCAACCCACGCCATCACCTTCGAGTGCGTGAAGTGGCGGTTCGGCCCGCGCACCTCCCAGATGCCGGCGTCCTCGAGGCGCCAGCCTTCCTCGAGCCACTCGAGCAGCTTGCGCGTCAGCGACCAGATGTAGTCGTCGGCGGGCGCTCCGTGAACGCGGGTCTGGTAGAGGGCGTCGACAACCTCGCCGTAGACGTCGAGCTGGAGCTGGGTCGAGGCCGCGTTCCCGACCCGCACTGGTCCCGACTGCTCGAATCCGGGCAGCCAGTCGAGCTCGCGCTCGTCGAGACGTCGCTCTCCGGCAACGCCGTACATGATCTGCACGTCGGCGGGGTCGCCCGCAACGGCCCGGAGGAGCCACTGCCGCCAGGCCATCGCCTCCTCGCTGTAGCCGGCGTGGAGCATTGCAAGCAGCGTCAGGGTCGCATCGCGGAGCCAGCAGTAGCGATAGTCCCAGTTGCGCACGCCGCCGATCCACTCGGGCAACGAAGTGGTCGGCGCCGCGACGATGCCGCCCGTGGGCGCGTAGGTAAGCGCTTTGAGGAGCAGGAGCGACTGGTGGATCTCTTCGTGGTAGTCGCCGTGGTGGCTGCAGCCGGTGGCCCATTCGAGCCAGTATTCCTCCGTGTCGACGAGCGCGGCCTCGGGATCGATCTCGTCGGGAAGCGGCTCGTGGGAGGGAAACCACGTGAGCACAAACGGGATGCGCTCGCCGGGCCGCAGAATGAACTCGGACACCGTGGTCATCTCCTCGCCATGAATCTCGAGCGGGGTGCGGAGGCACAGGGCATCGGGCCCCGCGATCGCCACACGCGCGTGGCCGACACGACGCACCCACGGCACGATGGTGCCGTAGTCGAAGCGGATAGCGAGTTCGGACCGCATCGGGACGTCGCCGTCGAGGCCCTCGACGATGCGGACGATGTCAGGCGCCACGCCGCGCGGCGGCATGAAGTCGATCGCGCGCACACTGCCCTCGTCGGTCTCGTAGACCGACTCGAGAATCAGCGTGTCGTGGCGATATCGGCGCGTTGACCTGCGCACCTCGCCCGCCGGCGCGAGGAGCCAGCGTCCATGATCGTTGTCGCCGAGGAGAGCCGCGAAGCACGCGCCCGAGTCGAACCGCGGAAAGCAGCACCAGTCGATCGACCCCGTCCGGCTGACGAGAGCGGCGGTCTGGAGGTCGCCGAGCAGCGCGTAATCCTCGATCCGTGACATTGAAGACATCCTACGGCTGGCTTCATCCCGACCGGACGCAGTCAGGTCTTCTCTCGACCCCGGCCTTCCACGAACGTCCTTGACAGGTTCGCCGCTGACGGAGGTGAACGTTAGGGACGGTGGGTCACGACATCCGCCCGCTTGCCTTGGAGCAACGCGGGCCCATGCCGCGCGACCGCGACAACGAGGCTTCCCATCTTCGGATGCGCCGGTTCCAGGTCGACGGGAAGACCGTGCTTGCGGAGCGACTCGCTGCAGACCGGACCGATCGAGGCGACGACGACGCGCCTGGCCGCGTCGAGGACGGCATCGCGCAGACCGAGCGCGTCCGCGGTCTGCATGACGTGATCGACCTGGGTTGCGCTGAGGAAGACGGCGAAGTCGACGTCCCCGGCGCTCGCCAGACGGCGCACCGCGTCCTCCAGCGGACCGGTGTCGTCGGGCAGCGCCCACAGATAGACCGGGACGCCCAGCACCATGGCGCCGCGCGCTTCGAGCCCCGCGACCAACTCGGGGTTCGGCTTGCCATATTCCTGGACCGCGATCCGTCGGCCCTGCAGCGAGCCATCCGCATCAAGCGCGGCGAGGATCTCGCGCCACGTGTTCGGTTCCGGGACGACGACCTGCGGCTTGAGTCCAAGCTCGCGAAGCGCGGCGACCGGCTTAGGCCCGCGCGCGACGAGCTTCGTCCGTCGCAGCAGCTCCGCGAGCCGATCGGGCGGGCAGGCTTCGGCGAGGGCGCCGACAAGCGTGCGAACGCCGACACCGGTCAGCATGATCACGACGTCGACCGCGCCGCTCTCCAACCGGTCGAGAAACTCGAACGCCGCCGCATTCTCCTCGAGCGGCACCTCGCGCATCGAGGGGACAACGACCGGCACCCCGCCGTTGCGGCGAATCAGCTTTTCGAGCTCCACGGCCCGGCGGCTCTCGAACGCGAGCACAGTCGAACCCCGCAGGTCACCCGGCATGTTGCGATCGTACCGAACACTCGCAAGGCATGGACGACGATCAGCGGCTCCTGACGAGCGGCCCGTTGACGACCTGTTCTACTTGCCGCGCGAGGTCTTCTTGGGTCGCTTGGGCTTTGCTGGCGCCTTCTTCTCGGTCTGGGGAAGCGACTTTGGATGCTTCTTCCCGGCCACGTCGGACTCCTTTCCGGCTGTCCTGCTGCGAGGCGCAACCCTAGCGAGT
>JANOUB010000151.1:0-2380 GCA_031416615.1 Thermoleophilia bacterium | reverse complement strand
ACGCCGCCGAACTCCTTGAACAGGAGCGCCTTTCCCTCCATCACGGGCATCGCGGCTTCGGGGCCGATGTCGCCAAGTCCCAGCACAGCCGTCCCGTCGGAGACGACCGCGACGGTGTTCTGCTTGATCGTCAGGTTCCAGGCCAGTCCGCGATCCTCGGCAATCGCCTCGCAGATCCGCGCCACACCCGGCGTGTACGCCATCGAGAGGTCGTCGCGCGTCTTGACAGGGATCTTCGAACGCATCTCGATCTTGCCGCCGAGGTGCATCAGGAACGTGCGGTCGGAAACGCGTTCGACCTCGACACCTTCGGTCTCGCGAACGCTCTCGACGATCCGCGCGAGGTGGTCGGCGTCGGACGCGTCAACGGTGACGTCGCGCACCTTCGTGCCTTTCTCGACGCGAACGAGGTCGATGGCGCCGAACGAACCGCCCGCGTCGCCAATCGCCTTCGCGAGGCGCGCGAATGACCCCGGTGCGTCGGAGAGTCGGACGCGAATCGTGGCGCTGAACGAAGCGGACACATGGCTCATTCTCGGATCACTCCTTCTGCGGCGAGTACCGCGATCTCGTCGGTTCGGTAGCCGGCCTCGAGGAGTACCTCCGCCGTATGTGCTCCCACGGCGGGCGGTGCGGACCGGTGCAGGGCCCGTTCGCCGTCGAACGAGAGCGGCAGGGCCGTGAGTCTGAGGTCGGGGATCGATGGATGGTCGAGCGGTTGCAGGATTCCGAGCGCCTCGGTCTGCGGCGCGTGTACGACGTCGGCGACGTCAGCGACGGGAGCCGCGGGCACGCCAGCCTCCTTGAGCCGCGCGTGCCAGTGCGCGGTGTCGTGCTCACGCAGTGCCTCTTCGAGGAGCGCGCAGAGCTCGTCGCGATTGCGCACCCGATCCGGGTTGGTGAGGAATCGCGAATCGCCCGCCAGCTCGGGCAGTTCGACGACCTCGCAGATCGCGGCAAACAGGCGGTCGTTGCCGCCGGCGATCATCAGCTCGCCGTCACGCGTCGAAAACACCTGGTAGGGCGCCACCATCGGGAACCGCGTGCCCTGGCCGTGCGGCACGGTGCCGTCGGCGAGATAACCGGCAAGGTGGTACCCGATGTAGCCGAGGGCGGTCTCGTAGAGCGAGACGTCGACCACGGAGCCCTCGCCGCTGCGGTCGCGCTCGAGCAGCGCAGCGAGGACACCGAGCGCCGCCCAGGTGCCGGTTCCCTGGTCGATCAGCGACGAGCCGACGCGAACGCCGGGTCGGCCCGGCTCGCCGGTGATCGAGATCAGCCCACCGGCCGCTTGCATCAGCGCGTCGTAGCCTGGCTCGTGGCTGAGAGGACCGACGTGGCCGTACGCACCGACCGAGCAGTAAACGAGTCGCGGATTCTGTTTTCGCAGAGCGGCTGGGCCGAGGCCGAGCTCGTCTGCGAGCCCTGGGCGAAGGCTCTGCAGGAAGACGTCGGCGCCGTCGACGAGCCGGAGCAACGCCTCGAGGCCGCGCGGATCGCGGAGCGAGAGCGCCAACGAGCGCTTGCCCGCGTTGGCGGAAAGGAACATTGTTCCTTCGCCGTTCCAGAAGGGCGGCCCCCAGGCCCGGCCGTCGTCTCCGCTGTCGGGGCGCTCTACCTTGATCACGTCGGCTCCGAGGGCAGCGAGGATCTGGGCGCAGTAGGGGCCGGCGATCGAGGTCGTGACGTCGAGCACCCGCATGCCGGTGAGAGGGGTGTGTGCCATCGCCCGCATCATCGCGGTTCCCGTCTCTGCGAAGATGCAGTCATGTTCCAGATGATGGTCGACTGGGTCTCGGGCTCCAACTGGAGCTACGCGGCCATTTTCGGGGTCGCGGTGATCGACGCGTTCTTTCCGGTCGTACCCAGTGAGTCGTTGGTGATCATCGCGGGCACGCTCGCCGGTGCCGGCGACCTCTCACTTCCCCTCGTGATCCTCGCCGCCTGGGCGGGCGCTGTCGCCGGCGACAACATCTCCTACGGGATCGGCAAATGGGCGGGTGAACATACGGTCAGGCGGCTCTTCCGGCACGAGAAGGCCCATCGCGGCTTCGACTGGGCTGAGCAGCAACTCGAGGAACGCGGCAGCTACATCATCGTGATCGCCCGTTTCATCCCGTTCGGGCGGACAGCGGTGACGTTCACCGCCGGCTACACCCGTGGCCTGCCCTGGCATCGGTTCTTTCGCTACGACGTGATCGCCGGCGGGCTCTGGGCGACGTACGCCGCGATGCTCGGCTACATCGGCGGCAAGCAGTTCGAGGAGCAGCCATGGAAAGGGGTCCTGCTCGGGCTCGGGATTGCGTTCGCGGTGGCGTTCACCGTCGAGTGGGTCAGGCACCGCCGATCGAAGAGGCCCGCGGCGGCACGGTGAGTGAGT
>JANOUB010000150.1:0-1640 GCA_031416615.1 Thermoleophilia bacterium | reverse complement strand
AGTGGACGCCGGTGACGCGCAGGCCGGCGTGCGCCTTGTATCGCTTGTTCACGTTCACGATCACCGCGGTCATCCCCTCCAGGGCGCGTGCGCTTGCGAGGGGGCCGGCGTCGATCGCGCGTCCCGACGTGATCTTGCCGGCGAGCTCGAGCACGATCGCCTTGGCAGCGGCGTCATCCCCGCAGACGAGCGTGTCCTCGTCGGGCGCCTCCTCGCCCCCGAGATTCGACGCGGCGAGCGAGTGGAGCCCGGCGATGACCGGACCATCGATCACGTCCTGGATCCGTTGTGCGATCGAGGTCGCCTCGGCGGTCGGAAAGACACCTTCTTTCGTGAAGGAGAGCTCGGCGGCGACCGACAACACCGGCGTCGTGCCGATCGCGTCGCACAACGACCGGGCAGTCTCGACGGCTCCGTCCGCCTTCGTCGTCAGGACGATGACATCGGCCGCGGCGGCAGCATCCTCGTTCGTCGCGCCAGCGACACCCAGTTCCGCCGCGGCGGCCTGGGCGCGCTCCGCGTCACGCGAGCCGATCACAACCGCGTACCCTGCCTCGCGCAACCGCACGGCCAGCGCCATCCCGAAGCTACCCGTGCCTCCGATCAGGGCGATCTTCACGACTGAGCCTCCATTGCTGCCTCCAGCGTCGTCTGGGCGAGCCGGCGGGCGGCGTCGCGGTCGCTGATCAGCGTATCGGTGACCACGATGGCGACGTCAGCTTCCATCGCTGCAGCCGGGGCGTCGGCGCGGTCGATCACCAGGGCGTCGAGCAACCCCTTGTAACACTTTGTCACATGCGCAGGGCTCGTCCCGCCGACGAGTCGCAGCATCATGCGGTCGAGCGGGCCTCGAACGGCACGGCCTCCGATCAGTGGACTGACCGCGACCGAACGCACGCTTCTCGCCTCGATAGCGGCGCGGATGCCGGGCACGGCAAGGATCGGGTGGATCGAGACGAACGGGTTACTCGGGGCGAACACGATCGCGTCGGCCGCGGCGAGTGCGTCGAGGACGCCAGGGGCCGGCCGGGACGCGTCTGCGCCCTCGTACACGAGCGCATCGACCTCGTCTTCGTGCCCGCGCGCGACGAACCACTCCTGGAACGCAAATGTGCCCTCGGGAGTGACGAGGTGCGTGCGCAGCCGGTCGTCCGTCGCGGGCACGAGGTGGGTCGCGAGGCCTGCCGCACGGGCGAGTCGGGCGGTGACGGCCGACAACGGTTCCCCACTGCGCAGCGCCTGCGAGCGCACGAGATGGAGACCGAGGTCGAGGTCGCCGAGCATGAACCAGCCCTCCCCGCCCCACGCGCGGACCGACTCGAGCGCCTGCCAGGTCTCCCCTGCCCGCCCCCAGCCACGCTCGGTGTCGTTGAGGCCCGCAAGCGCATAGAGCACGGAGTCGAGATCGGGTGAGACATGGAGGCCAAGCACCTCGAGGTCGTCGCCGACATTGCCGATCACGGTCAGCTCCCCCGGCGCGAGCACGTCGTGCAGCCCTGCGGCAAGCTTCGCGCCGCCGACACCGCCGGAGAGCAAAACGATGTTGATCAGACGCGCCCAAGAGCAAGCTTGTGTTGATTCAACACAAGCGCTGTCCGCCGGCCCACGGGGAGGGCCAGTCGAAGTAGGTCCGGGAGAGT
>JANOUB010000149.1:0-2747 GCA_031416615.1 Thermoleophilia bacterium | reverse complement strand
CCAGCAGGGGCGGCAGGACTCGAACCTGCAACCCCCGGTTTTGGAGACCGGTGCTCTACCAATTGAGCTACGCCCCTGGGTTGCCTTGTTTGCAGGGATTTCCTCGAACCGGCTGCTCGCGCGACGCCTCGAAACCGGCGGTTTGCGTGCGGCTTGCGTGCAACGAGCCCTACGGTGAGCAATCCTAGCCCGGATCGTGAGCTCGTGCCCTTCTCCGTTCGGGTGGCGATGACTGAACGACCTCTTTCGTTCGAGTAAGCTGCATAGGTGGCACGCGCCTCACGTATCGCCCTTCTGGCGCTCTTTGCCCTCACAGCGACCGGCATCGGCCTCACTCCCGCGCAGGCGGGGAAGCCCGTGTCCGGTGGGTACTCGGTCTACTTCTCTGGCAGCACGACGAATGCCGTGACGACGCCGCTCGGCGGTGCCCTTCTCGCCGGGGGAGGCACCGACAGCGACGCGGGAATGCGTTGGCTGCTGGCACAGGGAGGCATGCGCAACGGGACAGGGTACGGCGATGTCGTCGTGCTGCGGACGAGCGGCAGCAACGGTTACAACAAGTACCTCCTCAACTTCGGTGCGAACTCGGTGACGTCGATCGTCATCTCGACGACCGCGGGCGCAAACAGCGACTACGTCAAGAACGCCATCGCCAAGGCCGAGGTCATCTTCGTCGCCGGCGGTGACCAGGCGACCTATGTCAACCTCTGGACCGGCACGGCGCTGCAGGCCGCCGTGAATGCACGGGTCGCGAGCGGCTATCCGATCGGAGGCACGAGCGCAGGCCTCGCCGTGCTCGGCGGGTTCGTGTTCGCTGCCCTGAACGGCACCGCCGACTCGGCCACGGTGCTTGCGAATCCGTACGACCCGACCGTCTCGCTTACCAATGCGCTGTTCACGGTGCCGGGCCTGTCGAACATCGTCACCGACAGCCACTTCGTGACGCGGGACCGAATGGGGCGGCTCGTCACTTTTCTGGCTCGCCTCCAGCAGGACAATCGTGCGACCGCGCCCCAGGCGATCGGGGTGGACGAGACCTCGGCGGTCGGCATCGCCCCTGGCGGGGCAGCGACGGTGTACGGCGCGGGCTCCGGCGCGTACTTCCTTCGCGTCAACTCCGGCGTGACACGCACCTGCCAGGCGGGAACTGCGCTCGGGTACACCCCTGTCGGCACGGTGCATGTGCCAGTGGGCAAGCACTTCAACCTCAGCACCTGGTCGAGTTCGGACGCCCCAGCCGCGTATACCCTCTCGGCTGCCGGCGGGGGACTGACGTCCTCCACCGTGTCCGTCTACTGACGTCTCTCCTGACCTCGCGCTCTCAACGGTCGACGGGAAGCCGGAGTGCGCAGCGACGACGTTCCGGATCTCGAGCCGGCCGCTCTCGCGATCGAGTACGGGTGTAGCCTCGCGTCGTGCACCGTCGCGCACTCTCGCTCCTCTTTCTGACGATCGCGATCGCGCTTGGCGGGCTGGCGGTGTACGCGGTGCTGTCGGGCGGCCGGGCGATCGTCGTTGGGATGGCTTCTGCGGGGCTCGCGCTGTGGATGGGCGACCTCGCTCGCAGGGCCTGGCCGTAGGCAGCGAACGGCTCAAAGAAGGTTTTCCGCGCGCGCGGCGTATTCTGTTCGCGTGTCCGTAAAGCCTGGAAGCGAAACGCAGGCGCTATGGCAGGACTATCGGAGAACACGCGACCAGGCGTTGCGTGACCGGTTGATCCTGACCTACGCTCCACTCGTCAAATTCGTCGCTGGTCGCCTCGGTGCCACGTTGCCCGCACACGTCGATGAGCAGGATCTCGTCTCGTACGGGCTGCTCGGTCTGATCGGCGCCATCGAGCGGTTCGATCCCGATCGCGAGATCAAGTTCGAGACCTACGCGATCAGCCGCATCAGGGGCGCGATCATCGACGAGCTCCGGTCGCTCGACTGGGTGCCTCGCTCGGTGCGCACCCGCGCGCGGGAGATCGAGCGGGCGATCGCCGAGCTCGAACGCCGACTCCACCGAGCGCCGACGGACGAGGAGATCGCGGCAAAGGTCGGGATCACGACCAGCGAGCTCGAGAACAGTCTCTCCGAGATCTCCCGTTCCTCGATGGCGGCGCTCGACGAGCTGTGGTCGCCGTCGGGCAGCGGTGACCAGATCGCGCTGATCGACACGATCGAGGACGAGGACGCTCCCGATCCTGAGTTTTCGCTCGAGCAGAACGAGATGCGCGAAGCCCTCGGCGATTCGATCGCCCGACTACCCGAGCGCGAGAAGCTCGTCGTGACCCTCTACTACTACGAGGAACTGACGCTCCGCGAAATCGGCGAGGTGCTCGGCGTCACCGAATCACGTGTGTCGCAGCTTCACACCAAGGCCGTTCTGCGCCTCAAGGCCCGCCTCTCCGGCGGCATGCGCGAGACAGCCGAAACGTAAGCCGAGAACCCTGGAGACAGGCTCAGCCTGGATTCACCGTTTTGCGTGATCGCGGGGCGCTCGTCCGGGTCGTCAGGACGTGCGGGGAAGGGCTCAGGCAGGCCGGGAGCCTTCATGATCCCTTCCCCGCGCGGAGCGCACCGGCCGGGTGGGGCCACCCCGAAGGGAAGAAACGGGCCCCACCCGGACGGGGAGCGCCCCTGGCGCGCCTTCGGTACGGAGATGCAACGCCCGCGCCAGATGAAAGATCCGGGCTAGCTCCTTCCCTTGCCGGCACCGCCAGGGCCTACCGGCCGCGTTCATGTGGGGGAAGGAGCAGCGAGGCC
>JANOUB010000148.1:0-10457 GCA_031416615.1 Thermoleophilia bacterium | reverse complement strand
GCTCGGGTCGACCGAGGCGATTTCCCAAACGGTGATGCTGAATCTCATCGGCGGCGTGCCTCCGGTCGCGCACCTGCTCGGGCTGCCGGGCGCCCACCTCCATCTGTACGGGAAGGAGCCGCGTCGCGGGCGGAAGATCGGCCATCTGACGCTCGTCGGTGCGGAGGAGGCCATCGTTGCCGAAGCGATTGCTTTGGTCGACGCAGCAGCCGACGGGTAGCGTCTGGCTACCAAAAAACGAAACCCGGGAGACAGGCTAAAGCCTGCTGCGCTTTCCTGCAGGATCTCGAATCCGCTAGCGCGGATCCCTTGATCGCACGCAAAATCCCTGAAGAGGCCGGCCCGGCGGCCTGTGCCGGTCGGATGATGCGTTCCACCGCGGATTCTTCGGATGCAGCGAGCATCACAAGGGAGGTTCCCTGGGAACCGTAGGTTCCCGGCTTCAGGATCACGCGAAGCGTGCAGAAAAGGTGCATGCGCTGCATCCGAAGAATCCGCGATACGCTCTTTCATCGCGGATTCGTCGGATGCAGCGCATGCGGGTGCGCTGCGAAATACGTTTCGCGCCGGCGGCGATCCGAGACGTGTGTGTAGAGCTCGGTCGTCGAGAGGTCGGCATGTCCGAGCATCTCCTGTACCGAGCGCAGGTCGGCGCCTCCCTCGAGCAGATGCGTTGCGAACGAGTGGCGGAGCAGATGCGGGTGCACCCGCTCGGGTTCGAGTCCCGCTTTCTCGGCGAGCTTCCGCAAGATCAGGAAGGCGCCCGCCCGGGTGAGTGCTCCGCCGCGCGCGTTCAGGAACAGGTCGGGCCGGTGGCGACGGTCGAGGTGCGGTCGGCCGAGAGCCAGGTAGCGGCGGACGGACTCGGCGGCCGGCCTGCCGAGCGGGACGATGCGCTCCTTGTCGCCCTTGCCGAGCACGCGGACTATGCGAGCATCGATGTCGACGGACGTGCGCGCGAGTCCGACCGTCTCCGAGACGCGGAGGCCTGCCCCGTACATGAGCTCCACGAGGGCGCGGTCGCGCATCGCACGAGGTGTCGTCCCGTTCGCGGCCTCGATCAGACGTTCCGCCTCGGCGGGGGACAGCGTGCGCGGCAACGTACGAATCCGCCGCGGCGTCGCGACGTCGGCTGCAGGGTTGTCATGGCGGAGGCCGAGTAGCAGCTGGTGACGGTAATACGAGCGCACAGCGGCGATCCTCCGTGCGATCGTCGACGGTGCGAGGCCCGAGGCACGCATACCGGCGACCCAACCCTCGAGGGCGCCCGTCGTTGCCGTTCCGACAGGCGAGCCGTGGAAACGGGCGAACGCCGCGAGGTCGCGGCGGTAGGCGTCGACGGTTCGTGGCGAGCGCTGCCCGGCGAGCAGGAGGAGGTAGCGCTCGACATCCGGGTCACGTGTTGCCGGGCCGGCTGTCGTCAGGGTTAGGGTTAGGGCGGGGCTCGTCATCGGGCTGGACCCGATTCGGCGCGCCATCCACTGCTCCTGCGCCCGTTGCTCACGAGCGAGGGTGGCTCGAGTCGTAGACCCTCCGGAGCCGGCGCGCATCGACGTGACTGTAGATCTGCGTCGTCGACAGGGAGGCGTGCCCCAGCAGTTCCTGGATCGTGCGGAGATCAGCGCCGCCCTCGAGTAGGTGTGTGGCGTACGCATGCCGGAGCCGGTGCGGGTTGCGCATCAGCCGGCGAAGCACGGACGTGTCGAGAGCGCGGCCGCGGACGGAGATGAAGAGCGCATCGTTCGCACCCCGTGCCAGTGCCGGCCGTCCCTCGCGCAGATATACGGCGACCGCGTAGGCCGCTCGCTCCCCCAACGGCACGACGCGCTCTTTGTTCCCTTTGCCGAGCACGTGCACCGCCTCCTGCTCGAAATCGACGTCGGCGAGACGGAGCCCGACTGCCTCTGCGCTGCGGAGACCGCAGGAGTACGTGAGCTCGAGGATCGCTGTGTTCCGGATTGCGAGCGGGCCGTCACCTCCGACTGCGGCAAGCAACTCCTCCACCTCGGCGAGCTTTGGTGCGTCAGGCAGTCGCCGCCGCCGGCGGGGCGGCAGCGCTATCTCCGGCACCCGCGCGGCGCCGAGTGTGAAGCGGATGTACGACCTCACCGCAGCCAGCCGTCGCGCGATGGTCGAGGGGGCGAGCCCTCGGCGGCCACGGCCGAGCTCGGCCGTGTACTCCGCGAGTGCCCGCACGTCGACGTCGTCGAGTGTGCGTCCGCCGCGCGCCAGCCAGACGGCGAAGTCCGTGAGGTCGGCGGCGTAGGCGCGGCGGGTAGACTCAGCGAAGCCGGGGCTGCCGAGGAACCGGTCGATAGAGGTGCTCAGAGGCTCCTTGTCCACCCGGCCGGATTCGCCCCCCGCACCCGCCTGCCTTCCCGATGCGCTCCACCTTCCTCTTCGCCGCGCTCCTTGTTGCCGTCGCGCTGGCGGCGCTTCTCGTCGCTCGCAACCGTGGTGAGCCTGCGACCGCGGTCTCCCAGGGCACGGTCACGCTCGTCGGCGATTCGCTCAATGTCGGGGTCGAGCGACACCTCTCTGCTGCCCTCCCGGGCTGGAAGATCGTCGCGAACGACCGTGTCGGACGCTCGACGCCCGAAGGGATCGCCGAGGTCGAGGCCGGGCGACCGGTGCTCTCAGCCCACGTCGTCGTCAGTCTCGGCACCAACGACCCGCCGGGAGCCGTCGCCGCGTTCCGCACCGATGTCGCCCGCCTGCTCGAGCTCAGCGGCCCGAATCGCTGCGTCATCTGGGCCACGATCTGGCGCGACGGAGCTCCGAGTGATGCCTTCAACGCCGTGTTGCGTGACGCGGTCGACGTGAACCGCCGCGTTCGCCTCGTCGAATGGGCCGAGATGGTTCAGGCACATCCCGACTGGCTCGCTGCCGACGGCCTGCACGGCAACGAGACGGGCTATCGCGAGCGCGCCCGCGCGATCGCCGCAGCGGTGAAGGGCTGTGCTCCGGCGCAGACCGTGACCGAGCGATGACGCGGACGGTGCAACTTGCCACGGGTGCGGAAGCGCGCCTGCGCAACGAAGCCGCACCGATAGCGGTCGTCCTCGTGAACGGCGGCTCGGCGAGAGCGGTGGCCGGCACGTGGAGCGCGACGAGCGAGCTGCTGACGAACGAGCTCGCGCCGCGGTTCCCGGAGCTGGCGTTCGCAGAGGTGCGCTACCGGATCAAGACCTGGAACGAGCTCGACTCGTGCATGGCTGATGCGCGGGCCGCCCTCGATCTCGTTGCGCGCCCTTCGCTGCTCGTCGGGTTCTCGATGGGAGGGGCAGTCTCGATCGGTGTTGCCGGGCACCCCTGCGCCACCGGCGTGCTCGGACTCGCGCCGTGGATCCCCGAGCGGCTACCGCTCGACGGCCTCCGTGGCAAGCGATTCGACGTGCTGCACGGGTCCTGGGATCGCTACCTACCTGGGATCCCGGGAGTGAGCGCCTCGAGTTCGAAGCGGGGCTTCGAGCGGGTCAGGGAACTCGGCATCGAAGGTACCTACACGCTCATCGGGAGGGGGTTGCACGGAGTCGCGCTCCGGCGTGGATCCAGCGCAATCCTGCGGCTGCCGCGCGCGCAGGCATGGATCGACGGGGTCGGAGCTCGGCTCGAACTGTTTCAAGCCTCCAGAGGCTTGATGTGAGATAGAGGCACGCCCGGATGGGGGCCTGCACGCGGCGCATCGTGTCCGTCTCGATCACCAGCAAGGCAACCGGCCTTGCCGCCGACCGAGCCGAACACGCTGCTTGGTGCATGCCCTCCCCGACACGCACCCCTATCTCACATCAAGCCTCCAGCCTGCGGCGCGACCGCTGACTTTCGGTCGGCAGCCGCACGTTCCAGGCGAGGCCGAGCTTCTCGAGCGTGCGAATCGTGATCCAGGCAATGTCGAGCTGGAGGCGATCGAGGCCGTGTCGGGCAGAGGCCGGGAAGGCGTGGTGGTTGTTGTGCCATCCCTCGCCAAAGGTCAGTGCAGCGACGACCCAGTTGTTGCGGCTCTCGTCGCGCGTGCGGTAGCTCCGCCGGCCGAACATATGGCAGATCGAGTTCACCGAGAACGTCGCGTGCTGGTAGGCGAAGACCCGGATCAGGCCGCCCCAGACGAGCACCTCGAGCCCGAGCTTCCAGCTGCCGCCCCCGACGGCGTACCCGACGGCGAAGGGCAGTGCGAAGGACAGCACGACCCAGAGGAAGTACATCCGGTCGATGCGCCTGACCAGCAGGTCGTCGTAGAGATCCTTCCCGTAGTGGTCGCCTCGTTCCATCCCTTTGAGGTGGAACAGCCAGCCCACGTGCGCGTGGAAGAACCCCCTCAGAGCTCCCCAGGCATTCGGGGCGAAGCCGGCATGTGGCGAGTGCGGGTCGCCTTCCTCGTCGGAGAGCGCGTGATGCTTGCGGTGGTCGGTCACCCACTGGGTCACGGGTCCCTGGATCGTCATCGAGCCGAGAATTGCGAACGTCGCGCGTACCGTTTTCGTGGTCTCGAAGCTGCGGTGGGTGAACAGCCGGTGGAAACCGACCGTCGTTCCGAGGCCTGTCAGCACGTACAAGACCCCGAAGACAGCCACGTCGACCCACGAGAGGGCGACGCCCCACAGGCCGACCGCCGCGGCGATGAGCCCGAGCGGCGGGATCACGATCGCGAGCAGCGTCACGACCTGACTCGCGCGCGTCGTGTGCTCGCGCACGGTCGCGACCGCGACATCACCGCCGACGAGCTCGAGGCTCTCAGACATGATCTCTCGTCCAATGGACAGGTTTCGAACGAATCACGGTTGAGGGGAAGATAGCGGTCATCGGGACAGGGACAGGGTGAGCTTCGAGACCTATCGCCGCGTGGTGGGGCCGGTCGTGCGGGTGGTGTACCGGCTCGAGGTGCGCGGGCAGGAGCACGTGCCGCCGGTCGGCCCGCTCGTCATCGCTGCGAATCACGACTCGGTTCTCGATCCGTTTGTGCTGGCGGCCGCAATCTCGCGCCCAACGCGCTATCTCGGTAAGGCCGAGCTATGGTGCGTGCCGCTTCTGCGCCTATGGCTCGACAACGTCGAGGCAATCCCGGTTGAGCGGGGCCGGAGCGACGCTGGCGCGATCGAGTCGGCGGTGGCCGCGCTCGAGGCGGGGGAGGTGGTAGGCATCTTCCCGGAGGGCGGCGTGGCGCGAGAGGGCCCGTGGCTACGCGGCGCTGCCAGGATGGCGCTTGCCACCGGCGCGCCGCTGCTGCCGGTGCGGCTGCTCGAGACGCGGAAGGCGCTCGGCCGCGGTCAGATCGGGTTCCCACGACTCGCGGCGCTGATCGGTGAGCCGATCGCGGTCGAGCGGACGAGCCCGACGGCCGAGCTGGCACGGGAGCTGACCGACCGGTTGCAGGCGGCTGTCGAGGCGCTCGGCACGTAGGGGATATCGTGTCGGCGCTGTCATCGCCGATCGCTCTCGACCTGGACTGAAGGTCCGCAGGCACTCTAGGCACGTGCCTGGACGCCGATTCGGACCGGATAGCGCCACCGAACCGCCGCAGCGGCCGGCCGATCCTGCGGTGCGGAAGGCGAACCTGCGCAGGATCTTTCCACTCTTCGGGGCCTACCGGCCGCAGCTCGCGATCGTCTTCGCGCTCATCGTCTTCTCGGCGGCGCTCGGCGTCATCCCGTCGTTCCTGCTGATGGGCGTCCTCGATACGGCGATCCCCCAGAACCGGGTGGGCCTGCTCACTGTTCTCGTCGCCGGGATGATCCTGATCCCGATCGTCACCGGCGCGATCGGGGTGTCTCAGACGCTCCTCTCGAATCGGGTCGGCCAGGCGGTCATGCACGACCTGCGCACGTCGGTCTACCGGCATCTGCAGCGGCTCTCTCTGGCGTTCTTCACCCGCACCCGCACGGGCGACGTACAGAGTCGCATCGCCAACGACATCGGTGGCATCGACACGGTCGTCACCTCTACCGCGACCTCGGTGCTCGCGAACGTGACGACCGTCATCGCCACGGTCGTCGCGATGATCCTGCTCGACTGGCGCCTCGCCGTCTTCGCGCTGATCCTGCTGCCGCTCTTCGTGTGGCTGACGAAGCGTGTCGGCGACGAACGTAAGAAGGTGACTGCCAAGCGCCAGGTGTCGCTCGCCGACGTCTCGTCGATCGTGCAGGAGTCACTCTCGGTCTCGGGCATTCTGCTCGGCAAGACGATGGGGCGCTCCGGCGACCTCGCGGAGCGATTCTCTGACGAGTCGCGGCGCCTTGCCGATCTCGAGGTGCGAAGCCGGATGACCGGCCGCTGGATGATGGCAGCGATCCAGATGACGTTCGCGGTGATGCCCGCCCTCGTCTACTGGTTCGCCGGCTGGTCGCAGGCGCGCGGGACAGCCGTCGTCTCGATCGGGACACTCGTCGCGTTCACCACGCTGCAGACGAGGCTGTTCTTTCCGATCGGGGGACTGCTGGGCGTCCAGCTCGAGGTGCAGAGCTCGCTGGCGCTGTTCGACCGCATCTTCGACTACCTCGATCAGCCGATCGACATCGTCGAGGGGACGCGCGTGCTCGAGCGGCCGCGCGGCGACGTGGCTTTCGACCGGGTCTGCTTCCGCTACGACGGGGACGCCTTGACGCTGAAGGACGTCACGTTCACGGTTCCGGCGGGCACGAAGACGGCGCTCGTCGGTGAGACCGGCTCGGGCAAGACGACGTGCGGCTATCTCGTGGCGCGACTTTACGACGCGACCCAGGGCACCGTCTCGATCGACGGCATCGACGTCCGCGAGCTGACGTTCGAGTCGCTCGCCGCGGCCGTCGGTGTTGTCTCGCAGGAGACCTACCTCTTCCATTCGACGGTGCGGGAGAACCTGCGCTTTGCGAAGCCGGAGGCGAGTGACGAGGAGGTCGAGGAGGCGGCGCGGGCAGCACAGATCCACGAGCTCATTGCATCGCTCCCGGACGGGTACGAAACCGTCGTCGGCGAGCGCGGATACCGGTTCTCGGGCGGCGAGAGGCAGCGCATGGCGATTGCGCGGACGGTCCTGCGGAACCCGCCGATCCTCGTGCTCGACGAGGCCACCTCGGCGCTCGACACGCAGACCGAACGGCTCGTCCAGGAGGCGCTCGAGCGTCTTGCCGAGGGGCGTACGACGATCGCGATCGCACACCGCCTCTCGACGGTGCGGGATGCCGAGCAGATCGTGGTTCTCGACCGGGGCCAGGTTGCGGAGACCGGGACACACGACGAGCTGCTCGCCGCCGGTGGGCGCTACGCGCTGCTCGTCGCCCGGGACGCGGTCGTCGAGCCCGAGTCGCAAGCCCGGATCGTTCGTCTGGCGTGATCGCGGGACGAGATGCAACGCCCGCCCACAACGGCCGCCGAGACATGGCAGGAACCGGACCACCGGGGCAGCGGTGAGCGTACGATACGCCGGTTGCGCGGGGCCGCGTCCCCGCCGTGATCTCACATCGTGAACCCGCACACTGACGTCCACCGGGAGGCGCTGCCATGACGACAATCCTGACGAGGAGCCGGGTCGGCCTCGACGAGCACGGCATCGCCGCCGCCGGCACCGTCGTCTGGAACCCGACGACGGCCCAGCTCTACACCGAAGCGCTGAAACGCGGGCACGGGGCGCTCGCGCACGGTGGGCCGCTGGTCGTGGACACCGGCACGCACACGGGCCGCTCGCCGAAGGACAAGTTCATCGTCGACGAGGACGGCTCGCGGGAGCGGATCTGGTGGGAGGAGGTCAACCAGCGGCTGGCCGAGGCGAGCTTCGACGGCCTCCGTGGCAAGGTCGTCGACCACCTCGCGGGCCTCGATCCGCTCTACATCGTCGATGCCTTCGCCGGCGCCGACGCCGCCCATCGCATCGGTGTGCGCGTGATCACCGGCAGTCCGTATCACGCCCTGTTCGCGAAGACGATGTTCATCACGCCAACCGCCGAGGAAGCGCTTGCCATCGTGCCGGACGTCGTTGTCCTGCACGCACCCGCCGTCGAGGCGGACCCCGAGAAGGACGGCACCCGCTCCGGCACGTTCGTCGTCCTGCACCCGACCCGCGGCGAGGTGCTGATCGGAGGCACCTTCTATGCAGGCGAGATCAAGAAGGCGATCTTCACCGTGATGAACGACAGGCTCCCCCTCGAAGGCGTCCTGCCGATGCACTGTTCGGCGAACGTCGGTGAGGACGGGAAGGTCTCCGTCTTCTTCGGTCTCTCCGGCACGGGCAAGACGACCCTGTCCGCCGATCCCGAGCGCTCGCTGATCGGCGACGACGAGCACGGGTGGGGCGACTCCGGCGTCTTCAACATCGAGGGCGGGTGCTACGCCAAGGTGATCCGGCTCTCCGCCGAGGCCGAGCCCGAGATCTTCCGGACGACGAAGACCTACGGCACCGTGCTCGAGAACGTCGCCATCGACGAGCGTGGCGTGATCGACCTCAATGACCAGTCGAAGACCGAAAACACACGCGCCGCCTACAAGATCGAGCGGATCGCGAATGCGCTGCGCACCAAGATGGCGGGTCACCCCAGCGCGGTCGTGATGCTGACCGCCGACGCGTTCGGGATCCTGCCGCCGATCGCGCGCCTCACTCGCGACCAGGCGCTCTACTACTTCCTCTCGGGCTTCACGGCGAAGCTGGCGGGTACCGAGATCGGCATCAAGGAGCCGCAGCCGACGTTCTCGACCTGCTTCGGAGCTCCGTTCCTACCTCAGCCGCCGGCTGTCTACGCACGGATGCTCGGCGAGAAGCTCGACGTGCACGGCGCCAGGGTGTGGCTCGTGAACACCGGCTGGACGGGCGGCCCGTTCGGCGAGGGGCATCGGATGCCGATCCGGGCGACGCGCCGACTGTTGCACGCAGCGCTCTCCGGCGAACTCGACGGCGTCGACTATCGCGTCGACGAGGTCTTCGGCTTCGATGTTCCGGTCGAGGTGCCCGGCGTCGAGCGGTCACTCCTCGATCCGCGCTCGACCTGGCACGACCCCGCCGCCTACGACGCGAAGGCGCAAGAGCTGGCGGGGATGTTCGCGGCGAACTTCGAGAAGTTTGCCGCCGACGCAGGCGAGGCGATCACGGCCGCCGGCCCGAGGGCCTGACCACGGGAAGACGCAAGCGCAGGCCGGTTCCTCAGGCGTCGAGTGGGTGCCGCCAGCGGAGGCCGGGGAAACGGGTGAAGTCGCGGTCGTCGGTGATCCACTCGCTCCCCGACTCGATTGCGAGAGCGGCGAAGTAGGCATCCGGCACGAGGTTTCCCGTGGCAGCAACCGACGTGCAGAGTTGCCGGAAGAGGTCGAAATGGTGGGCTCCGGGAGCAATCACGACGCTGTTCGGATGGCTGCGTAGCGAGTCGACGTAGTCGAGAGCGTCCTCGACCGGCGTCGGCTCCGCGTAGATCCGGGGATGCGTCACGATGCGAACGACCCCGCTCAGTACGAGTTCCGAAACCCCGAATGGGGAAGCTGACGCGATGGTCGACTCGAGCCACTCCCGGTACTCGGTATGGCGAGGGGCGTCGACGCGGGAGGCGTAGACGAGGACATTGACGTCAGACAGGATCAGTGCTGAGTCCCCTCCATCAGATCCAGAAGCGCGGCGCTGTCGGAGAGGTCGACCCCGGGCTGAAGCCCACGACGACCAACTGGCCGGAAGACAGGGAGCTCGACGCGGGTGTTCGCGCTGACCTTGCGGCGCGCCAGCGCCTCGCGGAGGGCATCCTCGATCACCGCTGTCAGCGTGCGGCCCGTTTGCGCAGCGTGTGCCTTCGCGTCGCGGAGCAGTGCGTCGTCAAGACGGATTGTCGTTCTCATGCATGAAAATGTAGGTCTGACGCATCAATATGTCAAGAGCGGTTCGATCCACGCGTCGGAGCCGCGATTCGGTAGTTTCCGCTGAGATGGAAGCGATGCACGACGTCCTCGTGGTCGGCGCCGGGTGCGCCGGTATGCGCGCAGCCATCGAGGCCCACGATCGGGGCGCGAAGGTCGCGGTGATCTCGAAGCTGCACCCGACGCGGAGCCATTCCGGCGCTGCCGAGGGAGGCATCAACGCGGCGCTCGGCAACACGGCCGAGGACAGCCCCGAGAAGCATGCCTTCGACACGGTCAAGGGCTCCGACTACCTCGGCGACCAGGACGCAATCGAGATCTTCGCGCGAGAGGCGCCGGACGACATCTACCAGCTCGAGCACTGGGGCTGCGTGTTCTCGCGCAACGCCGAGGGGCGGCTCGACCAGCGCCCGTTCGGGGCCGCGGGCTCGCCCCGCACCGTGTACGCGGCGGACATCACCGGTCATGTGCTGATCCAGGTGCTGTACGAACAGCTCCAGCGGCGGATGGCCGAAGGCATGACCGTCTACGAGGAGTTCTTCGCGTTCCGGCTCGTGGTCGAGGACGGCCGTTGCACCGGCGTCATCTCCTGGGACCTGATGAACGGCGGCGTCAAGCTCATCACCGGCAAGTCGGTGATCCTCGCCACCGGGGGC
>JANOUB010000147.1:0-1522 GCA_031416615.1 Thermoleophilia bacterium | reverse complement strand
CTCCTGCGCCAACTCCACCGTGAGCTCGAGCGGGAAGCCGTAGGTGGCAACGAGCGTGAATGCGTCCTCGCCCGAGATCGCCGTCTGGCCTGCGAGGTCGTCGAACACCTTCAGACCGCGCTCGAGCGTCTCGCTGAACCGCTCCTCCTCGGCCTTGACGATCCGTTCGATCTCGGCGGCGTGCTCGATCAGCTCGGGGAAGGCTCCCGCCACCTGTTCGATCACGATCGCGGGCAGCCGGTAGACGTCCGTCAGGCCGATCCGGCTGCCCTGCTGCACGGCCCTGCGGATGAGCCTGCGGACGATGTACCCGCGACCCTCGTTCGACGGCGTGATTCCCTCGGAGATCAGGAACACCATTGCGCGGCCGTGGTCGACGAGCACCCGATGCGCCTTCGTCGCCTGCTCGGAGTCGCCGTACTTGACGCCGGACTCCTCGGCGACCCACCGCATGACGGCCTGGTACCCGTCGGTGTCGAAGATCGAGCCGACGTCCTGCAACAGCATGGCGCCGCGCTCGAGTCCGAGTCCGGTATCGATGTTCTGCTGCGGGAGCGGTGTGAGCGTGCCGTCGGCGGCGAGGTCGTACTCCATGAAGACGAGGTTCCAGAACTCGAGATAGCGTTCGCAGCGCTCGCAGTTCGGCCCACACGTCGACTCGCCGCAGCCGTGCTCCGGCCCGCGGTCGTAGAAGATCTCGGAGCACGGCCCGCACGGGCCCGTCTCGGCTGCCTGCCAGAAGTTCTCGGATCGCGGCTGGCCGACGATGCGCTCGCGCGGCAGGCCGACGTCGAGCCAGCCCTGGACGGCGACGTCGTCCTCGCCGAGGCCGAGCTCGGGGTCGCCGGCGAACACCGTGGCCCAGAGCCGGTCGGGCGCAAAGCCCATATGCTCGGTGACGAACTCCCAGGCGAACGAAATCGCCTCGCTCTTGAAGTAGTCGCCGAACGAGAAGTTGCCGAGCATCTCGAAGAACGACGCGTGCCGCGCGGTCGAGCCGACGTCGTCGAGGTCGGCGTGCTTGCCACCGGCGCGCATGCACTTCTGGGACGTGGCGATACGCTGTGAGGGAGGCGACTCGACACCAAGGAACCATCGCCTCATCGGCTGCATGCCGGCAACGATGAACAGCGTCGACGGGTCGTCGGCCGGCGGAATCAGAGGCGCGGACGGGCGGCGAAGATGCCCCTTCGACTCGAAGTACGAGAGGAATCCCTCGCGAAGCTCTGCGGTCGTGCGCATCACGCGATCGTAGCGGCGGCCTCGAGCCTCCAACCCAACAGGCCCTGCTGGCGGCTTACGCCGCAGTCGGCTCGTCAGGCGGCACGGGCGCCGGGGGTGGCTTCGCCACCGGATCGGAGCGCGGCCACAGGTCGGGCTTCGGTTGCGCCGCGGGTCGAGGCTGCGACGCCGGGCGGTCGGTCTCCATCGGCTTCCGGCCGGCGCTCCGCAGGTCGTCGTGCAGGTCGGCCTCGCGCTGGCGGGCTGCATTTCTTGCCGCCGTTGCTGCATCCCCGAAATT
>JANOUB010000146.1:0-1850 GCA_031416615.1 Thermoleophilia bacterium | reverse complement strand
GGCGTCGACAACTTCGCCTACTACCGGACGATGCCCGACGAGCCGCGGTACTACAAGGACTTCACCGGCACCGGAAACTCCCTCAATCCTGTGAATCCGTCGGTGCTGCGGTTGATCATGGACTCGTTGCGGTACTTCGTGGTCGAGTGCCACGTCGACGGCTTCCGGTTCGATCTCGCGTCAGCGCTCGCCCGTGAGTTTCACGACGTCGATCGCCTTTCGGCCTTCTTCGACATCATCCACCAGGACCCGATCCTCTCTCAGGTGAAGCTCATCGCCGAGCCCTGGGACGTCGGCGAGGGTGGGTACCAGGT
Source organism: Thermoleophilia bacterium (assembly GCA_031416615.1). Classification (GTDB taxonomy): domain Bacteria; phylum Actinomycetota; class Thermoleophilia; order Gaiellales; family Gaiellaceae; genus Gaiella. Next base: position 1,536 of record JANOUB010000146.1, on the reverse strand, counting down.
CGGTAACTTCCCCGTCCTCTGGACAGAGTGGAACGGAATGTACCGCGACACGATGCGGGACTTCTGGCGCGGCCACACCGCAGTTGCTGCCTTCGCGCAGCGGTTCACCGGCTCGAGCGACCTCTACCAGTCGGACGGGAGGCGGCCGTTCGCCTCGATCAACTACATCACCTGTCACGATGGCTTCACGCTGCGCGATCTCGTCACCTACAACGAGAAGCACAACGACGCGAACCTGGAGGGCAACGAGGACGGCACGACGGACAACCGTTCGTGGAACTGCGGCATTGAGGGAGAGACGGACGACGCTGCGGTGAACGAGCTCCGCGACCGTCAGGAGCGGAATTTCCTCTCCACGCTTCTCCTCTCGCATGGCGTGCCGATGGTGCTGGCCGGCGATGAGATCGCCCGCACCCAGGGGGGCAACAACAACGCGTACTGCCAGGACAACGAGACCAGCTGGGTCGACTGGGAACTCGACGAGCGGGCACGGGCGCTTCGCACCTTCACGAAAAGGCTGATCGCCCTCCGACACGCACATCCTGTATTTCGGCGGCCGACCTTCCTGACGGGGACGGAGCAGGAGGACTCGGGTGCGCCCGACGTCTGGTGGTTTCGTCCCGATGGCCGCGCCATGACGCGCCGTGACTGGGATCGTGGCGACGCTTCCGCCGTCGGAACGTTCCTCAACGGGGCGGAGATCATGGCCGAGACCCGCGAGGGCGAATCGATCATCGACGACTCGTTCCTCGTGCTCTTCAATGCGTGGCAAGACGCGCTGTCCTTCCGGCTGCCACCGGCGCGCTTCGGCCGGCGTTGGTCACTCGAGCTCTCGACGGCAGATCCCGAGCTCGAGGCAGGCGCATGGGAGGTGCCCGTGCGGGGCGAGGTCCGGGTCGAGGGACGCTCGCTCTTGCTCTTGCGCCGCGTCGGGTGAACTGCCACACGGGGTCTACGCGCAGTGGTTCAATCGGGGGAAAGGACAGGTCAGGTCTTCTTCGTTCAACCTGCCCGCCTGCCCGTGATCGCGCAGATCGAGCACGGCCGCAGCTTGCGCGAGACCGCCAACCTCGGCTGCTCGGTCGCGACCGTGCACCGACGTGTCTACGCCGGTGGCGATTGGGGGACGGAGCACGTCGGCACCGGCCGCGGGTGGAACGAAGAAGACCTGACCCCAGCTCTCACCTGGCCGGCATCTCTGCGTGTCCGCAGGGTGGTGGCCGCACCGGGCATGTGGGAGATGAGCTGGTCGTTCAGCGGCCCTGACGGGCGTGCGACGCTCGAGTGGGTCGTAATCGACGGTCGCCCTGCGATCCGCTGGCGCCGGGTCGGGACGCACGCCGTGTTCCGGGATCCTTGAGAACACGGCCGGGTCGGCGTCGCCGGCCGGCGGGTCGCGCGACGGGCTTCGAGCCGACCGAGTCGCTCGACGCCCGCGCCAGCGACCGCTCAGCTCACCGTCTCGATGATCTCGACCAGCTCGTCGACGCGGTAGCCCTGGCGGCGGGCGAATTCCACGAGCGCCTTCGCCTGCGC
>JANOUB010000145.1:0-1881 GCA_031416615.1 Thermoleophilia bacterium | reverse complement strand
AGCCGGATGATCGCCAGGTACGGCCGTGGGGCTGTTGCGCTCCTCGCTGCGCTCGCGGTCATAGCCGCCTGGAACACGCTGCGCTACCCGCCGGGGCTCGGCTACGACGCCATCGATCACATCGCCTACGCGCAGGGGATCCTCGACGGCAAGGGGTTCCCTGACGGCGTCGGCGAGTACTACACGCCACCCGGGTTTTACGCGGTCGCTGCAGGAGCGATCTGGCTCGGTGAGACGCTCGGGCTCGGCCAGCCGCTCCGCGTCGTCCAACTGGTCGACGCCGTGCTGTTGCTCGCGACGGCCGTGCTCCTGCTCGAGCTCGCACGGCTCGTGTTTCCCGACCGGCGGCGGCTCCACGTTGCAGCGCTCGGCCTGTTCGTCTTCGGCGTGCTGGCACCCAGGTCGGCGGCGATGGTGCACCCCGAGACGATGTCGATGTTCTTCAGCACGCTCGCGCTCGTGCTCGCAGCCCGCATGATCGTGCGTCGCGCCTGGTCGGTGCTCGGTGCCGCGGCCCTCGGCGCCGCGCTCGGTGCGGGACAGCTCGTGCGGGCGTTCTCGCTCTGGACGTTCGCGGTGGTCGTGCTGGTGCTCGTCACGGCGGCGATCGTCCGGGGCGGCGAGCGCCGCCGTGTCGTTGTGGCCCTCGTCATCACCCTGCTCGCGACCGCGGCAGTCGCCGGGCCATGGTACGCCTACCAGTCATCCCGCTACACGAACCCGATCTTCGACCGTCCGCAGGTGCAGGTGCCTCTGTGGAAGCGCCGGCCCGTGTCGTTCTACGTCGACCCGCGGCTGCACGAGCTGTTCAGCTCGCCGACGAAACCTCACCTCGAGAACCGCTTCGTGCCGGAGCTCTACGCGGACGGCTGGGGCGACTACTACGGTGTCTTCGTCTGGAACAACGGCGACCTGCGCCCGAGTCAGGGCGAGCGCAGAACGCTCGTGGCGCAGATGTTCCTCGCTGTCGTGCCGACCCTGCTGTTCGTCGGCGGATGGCTCGCGCTCCTCTGGCGGTCGCTTCGGCGAACGTGGCTGCGCGAGGCTCCCGAGCGGCTGCTCGTCGGGCTGCTCCCGCTCGCCGGCATCGCCGGGATGCTGTACTTCACCGTCAGCTATCCGACGCCCGACGGCGACGTGATCAAGGCCACCTACATGCTGACGACGGTGCCGGCATGGGCGATCTGTTTCGGCTACGGCCTCGACAGCGTCCTTACCCGCCGGCCGCGGCTGATGCCTGCGGTCGCCGTGCTGCTCGGGCTCGCCGCGCTCTCCGGGCTGAGCGTCGTGCTCTTCGGGTCTCCCCTCGGCATTTTCTGAGCCTCGATCCAGGCTCGGCCTGGATCCAGGCTTAGCCCGCCGCCGCTACCCTCTCCCTCCGTGACGGCCGTCCTCTTCACCTGCGCCGGTCAGCGCGTCGATATCGTGACCGCGTTCGGCCGGGCCGGCGCCACCACGATCGCCTCCGACCTCGACCGGCTGGCTCCGGCGCTCTACCACGCCGATCACATGGCCCTCGTGCCGCGGGTCGACGACCCGGGGTATCTGCCGGCGCTCGCGGCCCTCGTCGCCGAGTACGACGTGCGGCTCGTCGTGCCGCTGACCGACCTCGACCAGGGGATTCTTTCCCTCAACCGTTCGGCACTCGCACCGGCCCTGGTTCTCGCCCCGCCGCCCGAGGTGTGCGCGACGATGGGCGACAAGTATCTCGCCCATGCCTTCTTCGGGGCCAATGGGATAGCGAGCCCCCGGAGCTGGCTGCCCGCAGCCGTGCCGAACGACGCTCGCTATCCGCTGCTCGTCAAGGTGCGCGAAGGGTTCGGCTCGCGTCACATCTATCGCGCCACCGACGCCGATGAGCTCGCGTTCTTCCTGCGGCAC
>JANOUB010000144.1:0-1548 GCA_031416615.1 Thermoleophilia bacterium | reverse complement strand
CTACGCGCGCGGGGTGGAGCACGTGCTCGTCAACGGCACCATCGTCGTCGATGCCGGCGAGCACACCGGTGCGCGGCCCGGGCGGCACCTCTTGCGGGCTTAGTTTGCCCGCGAAGCCATGATCGACCTCCGCTCCGACCTCGTCTCGGTCCCCACCGACGAGATGTGGGAGGCGATGCGGGAGGCAGAGCTCGGCTGGGCGACCCTCGGCGAGGACGCCTCAGTGAACGCGCTCTGCGAGCGGGCGGCGGAGCTGCTCGGCAAGGCCGCGGCGACGTGGGTGCCGACCTGCGGAATGGCGAATCTCGCCGCAATGCTCACGTTCTGCGAGCCCGGCGACCGCGTCGTCCTGGAGTCGTCCTCGCACGTCCTCACCTCGGAAGCCATGGGAATCATCGAGATCGCGCGCCTCGAGCCGCGCTCTCTCTGGGCGTCGGACGGGCGGATGGATCCGGCGGCCGTAGAGGGGCTCATCGCCGAGCAGAGGGCCAGGCTGCTGATCCTCGAGAACACGCATACCCGAGCGGGCGGCACGACCCTCTCGGTCGAGCTGACGGAAGCGCTCGGGGCCGCAGCAAAGCGGCACCACTGCCGGGTGCATGTCGACGGGGCGCGGCTCGTGAACGCGTCGGTCGCGCTCGGCGTGCCGCTCGCCGACCTCGCAGCCCCGGCAAACTCCGTCGTCCTCTCGCTCAACAAGAGCCTGTCCGCGCCTATGGGCACCGTCCTCGCCGGCAGCGAGGCCGTCGTCGAACGGGCCCGGCTGATGCTGCTGCGGCTCGGTGGCGCCACCTTCCATCGCGCCGGTATCGCCGCTGCCGCCGGCCTGGTCGCGCTCGACACGATGGTCGACCGGATCGCCGAAGACCATCGCCGAGCCCGCGACCTCGGTGCGGGCCTCGCCGGGATACCCGGTCTGCGGCTGAGCGCGCCGGTCGAGACCAACATCGTCATCGTCGATGCGAGCGCCACGGGCCTCGACATGGAGGCCCTCGTCGACCTCCTCGCTGCGGCCGGGGTGCGCCTGCTGCTGCGTGGCACGAGTGGGCTCCGCCTCGTCACCCATCGCCTGATCGGCGACACGGAGATCGAGAACGCTGTCGCAATCATCGCCGACGTGGTCACGACGGCCGTCGCAGAATCTGCCATCAACGATCCGGGCTAACCCGCGATGAGCTCCTCGAGGCCGGCCGCCGCAGCCTCGATCGTCTGCTCCAGGCAGCCGGGAGCGTACGGCGACTGCTGCTCCTGGTAGGTGCCACTGCCGTAGCCCTCCCGGGGCGGCAGATAGCCGAGTGTCCCGTTGGTCATGTTCAGCACGAGGAGTGGTGTTCCGGCGAAGCGCTGCCTCAGCTCCCGCTGGAACAGCGAGTAGCACTCGTTGGGCACGGCAACGAGCAGCGCGTCGCCGAGCCGCCACAGCCAGACCGGCATCTGGTGGACGGGGCTGTCGCCCAGCTCGACGTCGAGGAAGTGCCGGCGAAGCGCCTTCTCCTTCTCCTGGTAGGCATCGGGCGTCTCGCTCGAGAGGCTGTCGACGACTCCCAG
>JANOUB010000143.1:0-11159 GCA_031416615.1 Thermoleophilia bacterium | reverse complement strand
CGCGCGCCCGGCTGCGCCGAGGGCGGCCCAGGCTGGAAACGCCTCGGTGGCGGCGGCGACGGCCAGGTCGGCCTCGCGCTGGCCGCCGCGGGCGATTTCGCCGAGCGGCTGCTCGTCGATCGGGGAGAGGTCGGTGAACGTGCGGTCGCTCGGGACGCGCTCGCCGCCGATGAAGTGGTCGGGCGACACCTCGACCCCGGCGACGATCACGGCCTGCACCCAGGCGAACGGTCGACGCTCCGCGTCGCCCCTACGCCTTTCGCCGGCGTGGTGACAGGCTTCAAGCTGCCTCCAGGGTTTGCCCGCGGAGCGGGCCCTTCAGGATCCGCGCGCAGCGCGGCAATGAGCAATGAAGCTCGGGATTCTGCGGTATGGTTTTTCACCGCAGGATCCCGATCTTCCCGAACGCGAGCGTGCCGACGTCGACCGTCGTGACGCCACCGTCGACGGGGATCACGGCCCCGTTGACGTAGGATGCGTCGTCGGAGAGGAGCCAGGCGACGCTTCCCGCGATCTCGTCGGCAGTGCTCGGCCGACGCAACGGCACATCGCCCGTGACGGTTGCATAGGCGTCCTCCCGCGAGACCCCGCTGTGGGCGGCAAGCCAATCCATCTCGCCGTCAGCCATCGGGGTGCGCACCCAGCCCGGGCAGACACAGTTCGCACGCACACCGGCCGGGCCGTGGTCGAGGGCGATGCACTGGGTCAGCATCGCGAGCGCAGCCTTGGAGGAGCAGTACGCGAGGCTCGCGGGCGCCGCGCGCAGGCCGGAGACGGAGGCGATGCTGACGATGGCTCCACGCCGCTCGAGCAGGTGCGGGATCGCCGCGCGGGCCATCAGGAACGCGCCGGTGACGTTGACGCGGAAGACGCGATCGAAGGTCTCCGGGTCGAGGTCGAGCAGCGAGCCCTCGCCGCCGATTCCCGCGTTGAGAACGAGCGCATCCAGGCCCCCGAAGCGAGCGACCGTCTCTGCGACGGCCCGCTCGGCGTCGACGGCGACGCCGGTGTCTGCGGCAACAGCAAGACCGCCCAGCTCGCGCGCCACCGCCTCGATCGGCTCCGGCCGCCTCCCGGTCACCGCCACCGCGTAGCCGTCGACCGCGAGGCGCCGGGCGACTGCGGCGCCGATGCCCGTGCCACCACCGGTGACGAGGGCTACGCGCGTCACGCCCGTAGGTCCTTGACGATCTCCTGGTCGTCGACCGTGTAGCCGAACGTGAAGCGGAAGCCCTTGCCGATCCGGACCGGGGCGAGCAGGTCGTGCTCCTCGTGACCGGCGCCGAAGAGCTCGAGCGTCGCGCTGCCTTCCCAGACCGGCGAGACCACCCTGTCGCGGCTGCGCGAGCGCGCGAGCTCGTGCACGGCAGGATCATCGTGGCGGCCGGCCTCGAGCCGCGGGAAGTGGCGAACGTTGACGATCGGAGGATCGTTGTGCGTCGGCCCCGTCTCCGAGATCCGCTCGAGCGTCACGGTCGCCTCCGCAACACGCCTCTCGTACGCCGCACAGGTGCCGCCGAACGTCGCGCCCGGCCGCACGCCGGGATCCGCCGGGCTGTCGAGCCCGAAGGTGCGCGTGATCCAGATCGAGCCGAGCTTCTTCGGGAATCCCTGCAGCCAACCGCGCGTGAGAGCGAAGTCGCGATCGACCCAGATGAACGGGCAGGTCGTCACCTCTTCGCCGTCGAGCAGCGCGTTGACGACGAGGAACATCTCCTTGTACTGGGAGCGAGACGGGTCGAGCAGCTCGCCTCCGTGTTCCGAGCACGACTGCCAGTCTGCGAACACGGCAGCGCAGCGACCGGCGTCCGGGTGCGGATCGAGCCCTGCCGGGAGACACGAAACCGCCTTCTCGGGGTCGGCCCAGTACTCGACGACGAGGAAGTCGCCCACGTAGTGCCAGGGGGGGTATGGGACGATCGACGCGCGCCCGCCGGGCGAGCGCGGAATCGTGTACCCGGTGACCGGAGTCACGAGAAGGACTCCGGCAGAGCTTCGCCGAGCATTTCGCGACTGTCCCGCTCCCACACAACCGCAACGGGATCGAACCGAAAGTAGGAGCGCGGCGGTAGCGGTCCCCACGTGTTCGACGAGTAGCGGTCGTCCGGCCACACGCGCGCCTCATGATCACCCTGAAGCTGCTCCATGTCGCAGTAGAGCTCGACGAAGCACTCCTCCTCCACAATCCTGACGTAGCTCGCGATGTTGCCGCCGACGCCGTGCCGTGTCGGCCCCCAGCCGAGCCAGCGCCCGTGCCGGGCGAGGTGGTCGAGCAGGTCACGCATCTGGCCGATGTCGACCGTGTCGAAGGCGAGATGGTGAAAGTGCGCCGGAGCCTTCTCGATCAGAGCCATCACGTGGTGGTCGGTGTTGACACTGAACCAGATCCCCGCCTCGCCGAGGCGATCCGAGACGGCCATGCCCAGAGCCTCGGTGTAGAACCGAGTCGAGTCGGCGAAGTGCGAGCTGAGGCAGTTCACGTGGCCGAGCTTGCGGGGCGCACCCGGCCGCACGGTCTTCGAGCGGCGGGCGTGGACAACCCAGGGCTCCTGGCGCCGGTAGGGCATCAACTGCACGCCCCGTCCGTCTGGGTCGAGCAGGAAGAGGCTGTCTTCCTGCTCCTGCCAGGTGATTTCGAGCGCGCGGAGGTGTGCGCGGGCATCGTCGAGCGAGCAGCCGCGGGCGAGCTCAAAGCCGGTGTGGTCGTGGCCCGGGTCGTCCCCCTGGGCCAACTCGAGGCTGTACGGCTCGTCGTCGCAGGAGAGCAGTGCGCGTCCACCGTCACGGCCCCTGTCGAGGAGCCCGAACTGGACGGCCCAGCGCGCGGCCGCTTCGTCCACGCCGGCGACGCGGAGGCAGACGTGGTCGATGCGGCGGAGCTCGATCATGGCTCTACTCCGTCAGCGACCATCCGCTCGGCCTCGTCCTCGGGGATCGCGAGCGCGACGTGGAGGGTCTGCGCCGAGACCTGCATCTGCTCGCCCGGGCCCGCGAGGTCGACATCCCACTCCTCGATCGTGTTCGTCAGGCGCCCGATCCCGGAGATCTCGACCTCGACGACGTCCCCTGGCCGCATCGGCCGCGAGTTCGCGGGCGTGCCGGTGAGGATCACGTCACCCGGCTCGAGCGTGATCAGCCGGCACAGGTCGGCAAGCTGGTACGCGACGGAGAAGAGCAGATCATCCGCGGTCGCCTCCTGCACCACCTCGCCGTTGAGAGAGGTGCGCAGGACGTAGTCGATCGGATTGAACTCCGCGGCGGGCACGAGCTCGGGGCCGAGCGGGAGGAATCCGTCCTGGCCTTTCACGCGCAGCATGGCGCCGCGGTCGGCGTGGCGGAAGTCGTGCATGCCGACGTCGTTCGCACACGTGTAGCCGCCGACATAGTCGAGCACCTCCTCGATCGGCACGCCTTTCATCCGCCTGCCGATCACCACCGCCAGCTCTCCCTCGTAGTTGAGAAAACGGGAGCCGTGGGCCATCAGCACGGGCCGCCGATGTCCGTTCAGCGTTGTCGGGGGCTTCATGAAGTACGAGGGCTCAAGGGGTATGCGCGCGTCGTACTCGCGCACCCGGCTCTCGTACGTGAGATGCACGGCGATGATCTTGGACGGTGACGCGGGCGCGAGGTACGTCGCTTCAGCCTCCGCGATGCGCACGCCGTCGGAAAGGACGATCTCTTCGCCGTCGCGGCTGCCCCAGCGGGCCTCACCGTCGACTTCGACGCGGACGCAGCGGCCGTCGGGGCTGCAAATGGGAAGCCTAAAGATGGGAAGCATATTCCTCTATCTCCCAGGCGGTGACGACCTCGAGGTCGAGTTCGCCGACGGCCTCGGCGAATCGCTCCACCTCGAAGCGCTTCATCGCCACGAAGGTGGATACGAGCTTCGTGCCGAGCTTGTCGGTCAGGACCGTATCCGCCTCCAGCGCATCGAGCGCCGCTCCGAGATCGGAGGGCAGCGCCGACCCCGAGTGGGCCTCGTCCAACCGGTACGCGTCGCCGACGACGGGGTCCGGGGGCGCGAGTCCCCGCTCGATGCCGTCCAACCCCGCGAGCAGCAGCGCGGCGATCATCAGGTGCGGGCAGGCGGCGCCGTCGGCGGTGCGAATCTCGACGCGGGATCGTGAGCCGCGCTCATTCGGAACGCGGCAGAAGGCAGTGCGGTTGTCGTGGCCCCAGTTCGCGTGCGTCGGCGCGAGGCTGTCAGGCACGAGTCGCTTGTAGGAGTTGATCGTGGGCCCGAGCAGCGCCTGCAGGCCCTGCGCGTGCTCGATCACGCCGGCGATGAACTGCGCCGCCAGCGGGCTGAGCCCATCGGGGCCACCCTCATCGGCGAAGGCGTTGTGGCCATCCGCACCGTTCAGCGAAAGGTGGACGTGGAACCCCGAGCCGCCCTGGTCGGCGAAGGGGCGTCCCATGAACGTGGCGAGCATCCCCTCGCGGACGGCGATCTCCTTCACCGCGGCCTTCAGCATGAACGCGCGATCGGCGGCATCGAGAGCGCCCGAGTGCTTGACGTTGATCTCGTACTGCGAGTTCATGAACTCGTGGTTCGCGGCAAACGCCTGCAGGCCGAGCTCGTCACACCAGAGCAGCATCTTGAGGACGATCTCGCGAGGGTCGGAGACGGCGCCGACGGTGTAGACGCGCGAGAACTCGTCGACGTAGCGGCGCAGGCCGTTCGGCGCCGACGGGTCGCGCTCGGCAAGGAAGAACTCGAGCTCCGGCGCGACGATCGGCTCGAGGCCGCGGGCTGCGTAGGCGTCGATGACGCGCTGGAGCAGCGCCCTTGGGCAGGACGGGTAGTGGTCTGCCCCGTCCAGTGTCCACGCCTCGCCGAGGCACCAGGCCACCTCGGGCTGCCACGGCACCGGCCTGAGCGTCTCGAGGTTGGGCCGGACTGCGAGATCGACGTAGCCTTCCTCGCCTCCCACGACGGGTGTGTGCCGCAGGTCGGTGCCCATCACGGCAGCGCAGAACGAGACGCCCTCCTCGCACATATCGGCGAAGTGGCCGACGGGGATGTCCTTGCCTCGGGCGACGCCGTGCAGATCCGTGTAGAGCAGGCGGACTGCGCGCACACCGAGCCCGCTCAGCGTCCGCGCGGCAGCCTCGGCCTCCTGGTGGGTGCTCAACTCGAAGCCTTCTTGTCTGTCACGAAGAGCGCACCTGCACGGGCAGGCGCTTGATGCCGTTGAAGAAGTTCGAACGCAGGCGCGTCGGAGTTCCTGCGAGCTCGATGCGATCGAGGTACGGGATCATCTCCTCGAGCCAGATCTTCACCTCCAGCTTCGCGAGGTGCGCCCCGAGGCAAAAATGCGGGCCGCCGAGGCCGAATGTGAGGTGCCTGTTCGGCTGTCGGCCGATGTCGAACCGGAAGGGGTCGGCGAACTTCTCCTCGTCGTAGTTGCCGGAGGCGTACCACATCGTCACCTTATCGCCGGCCTTGATCCGGCGGCCGTGAACCGTGATGTCGCGGGTGGCCGTCCGCCTGAAGTGGTGCACGGGGTGCGCGCGCCGGAGGATCTCGTCTGCGGCCGTGCCCGCGAGCGACGGGTCGGCGATCAAGCGTGCCTTCTCCTTCGGATGGGCGAGGAGGTCGAGCAGGCCGAGGCTGATCGTGTGTCGGGTCGTCTCGTTTCCCGCAGTTGTGAGCAGGATGAAGAACAGCCCGAACTCGTGCTCGGAGAGGCGCGAGCCGTCGATCTCCGCCTCGACGAGGCGCGTTGTGACGTCGTCGCGCGGGTCGGCGCGCCGGGCCGCACCGAGCTTGCAGCCGTACTCGATCAGCTCGGGAGCGAACGGGCTCGAGAACGGCAGCAGACGGATCGATGGGTCGTTCGAGGTCAGCTCCAGCAGGTTCTGCTCACCGACGACCTCCGGGTCGGTGTTGCCGAGTAGCTTGTCGCCGAGCTCGATCAGGAGGCGCCGATCCTCGACGGGCAGGCCCATGATCTCGGAGAAGACCCACATCGGAATCTCCGAGGCGACGTCCTCGACCCAGTCGAAGGCGTCACGCTCGAACGCCTGCGCGAGGATGCCGCGGGCAAGGCCCCGGATGCGCTCCTCGTACGTGTTCACGACCCTCGGCGTGAAACCCTTGTTGACAAGCGCCCGCAGCCGCGTGTGTGCCGGTGGGTCGGTGTCGAGCATCGACTTACGCGCCTCGACCTCTTCAGGCGTGAGGTCCTCGAGCGACGTCCCGCCGACCTCGGACGAGTAGGTCTCCCATTCCTTCGTCATCTGCACGATGTCGTCGTAGCGCGTGAACACCCAGAAGCCGCGACCGCCGGCTTCGGGCTGCCAGTAGAGCGGCGCCTCGCGGCGTAGCAGCGTCAGCCACTCGTACGGCACGCCCTTCTCCCAGGCGTCGAGGTCGGTGAGGTCGATGTCGTCGAGGACGAGGCCCTCGACCGAGGGCCCGACGGTCGTTGCGGCCCGCGCGACCCTCTCGGAGACGTGATCTTCCCGCTCGTGCGCTGCCTCTGCGGCGGCGGGCGGCGGGCCCAGCCGCACCTGAAGCTCGCCCGCCTCGACCCTCGCCTCGAAGATCGGGAGTGGCTCGAGCGCAGGCGGGCAGAGGACGTCTCCCGTGCGCAGGTCGAACTCGGAGGCGTGGCAGGGGCAGACGATCACGCCGCCCTCGAGCTCACCGTCGGAAAGGGAGCACTCCTCGTGGGTGCAGGTGTCCTGGAACGCGACCCAGCCGTCGGCCGTCCGGCCGAGGCAGACGGCGGCCCCGTCGACCTCGACCCGGCGGAGGAAGCCCACCGGGGCCTCCTCCTCCGTGCCGACACCGTGCCACGTGAGCTCGGTCATCGCCCTTTCCTCATCTAGAGCGGCGTCGTGTCGCCTGCCGACTCGAACCCCAGCGTCTCGTCGAGCGGGGCGACGCCGTGGTGTTCAGCGGCGTGCGCAGCCGCGTTGTCGACCTTGTCGCGACGGGTCACGACGACGATCACGAACCAGACGAGGGTGAGGATCAGCAGCCCTATCGTCCAGGCGGCAGCGACCCAGTTGAAGTTCGAGCTGTCGTGCGGCGCGGGATTGAGGGCACCGTAGAACCCGAGCACGGGCGTCGCCACGGCAACTGCAACGATCAGGTACTGCCACCATTTGTTCCCACTCTGGGAGACGAGCCGAAACGCCGCCACGGCGAGGACGAGATAGACGAGCTCGATCGCGAACGACCCGATCGTGGCCGCGAGAATGAACGTCGCGAACTGATCATTGGGGAAGAACGGCACGAACTTGCCAGCGTCGACGAAGCCGAACTGGCTGGCGTAGCTCGTGACGCTGACGAGCACGACGAGGCCGATGCCGCCGACGGCAACCATCAGATTGCCGACCCACGGCGTGTTGTGGCGAGAGGTCTTCGCGAAGAAGGACGGGAGCAGCCCGTCGCGGCCCAGCGCGAAGAAGCCGCGGCCGATCATGACGCAGATCGCGAGCGCGAGCGCCATGGCGTCGAGGATCACGACGAGCTCGAGAATGGTCGCGAACCACGAGCCGACGTAGAGCGTCGCCAGCTCGCTGACGGGCCCAGGTGAGAACGCCCAGGCTCCCTCGCTGACGGCCTTCTGGCCGTATCCGATCGAAAAGGCGTACGACATGATCACGAAGAAGCCGGCGGCCACTGCGACGGTGCCGATCAGAGCGCGCGGAATCGAACGGTGCGGATCCTCGGACTCCTCGCCGATCGACGCGGCGGCCTCGAAGCCGACGAAGAGGAGGATGCCTAGCAGGATGCCGCCAAGCACGCCACCGCCGGTGATGCCAAGGAGTGAGGTCTCGCCGGGGTTGAACATCGACAGCGTGTTGCCGTCCTTGCCACCCTTCGCGATGATCACGACTGCGAGGATCAGCATCGGCACGAACGAGACCACTGCGAACGTCAGCATGGCGCGGATCGCAAGGCGCACGCCGAAGTAGTTGAAGACGAGGACGATCGCGAGCGCGATCATCCCCCAGATCCACCAGGCGGGACCACTGTCGGAGACATGCGTCGTCCAGAACCCGTCGATCAGGACGCCGAGGCCGAGGTAGATGCCGCCGCCGCCGAGGAACAGCGCTCCGACGAAGAAGAAGCCCGCGGTAAACACGCCTATCCAGGGATGGGCGCCGTGCGTGAGGTATTCGTAGACGGCGCCGGCACCCGCGTACTTCCGGGCGTACAGCGAGATCGTGTAGGCGATCGCCAGCACGCCGAGGCCGGCGAGCAGCACTGCGAGCGTGGCGTTCCAGCCTGCACCGATGTCGGGTCGGGAGACGCCTCCGAGAATGAGCGCGACAGAGAACATCGGCCCGATCGCGAGCGCCTGCGCGACCGCGTGCATCGTGGTGAGGTTCCTCTTGCCGAGCGTTCCCGTCGTGGCGTCGCTCTCAGTCGTCTGGCTCATGCGATCACACCCTCCCGTGTCGGTGGGACGCCTCACGTCTGCTTGCGTCCCGGTCGCTGCGACGATATAACGTTCGTCGGCTCCCTGCACAGCGCCGCGTCGGCGGCGACCGGCCTCACCTCGGGTCGGCAACCGGCTTCAGCCGGTCGTCCGGGCGAATCAGTCGAGCGCGAGCTCGACCGTGCGCACGAACTGCGTGTGCTCGCCGAGCGCCTCGTCGATCTTCTCCTTCAGCGCGCCTGACGCGTGCATCTCCTCGATGATGTCGGCGCCGCCGATCAGCTCGCCCTTGACGAACACCTGCGGGATCGTCGGCCACTCGCTGAGCGAGGTCAGCTCCTGCCGGATGCGCGGATCGGGCAGAACGTCAACGGCAACGATCGGTGCGCCGGCCTGCCAGAGCGCCTGCATCGCACGCATCGAGTTGCCACACGCTGGCGCCTCGGGCGTTCCCTTGATGAAGACCGTGACGGGCTCTGTGTCGATGACCTGCTTGATCTGATCCTGCAGCGTGCTCATGCGGTTCCCTTCGTTCGAATGCGAAGCTCATGGATGGTGCCGTCGGCGAGCGGTGCGGCGAGCGCTGCGTTGACGAGCTTGTGCTGCTCGATCAGCGACAGGCCGTTGAACCGCTCCGAGGCGACGGTGACCTGAAAGTGGTCGCCGCCCCCGGTGCGATCCTCGACCGCAACGTCCCCTCCCGGGAAGGCCAGCTCGAGCAGGGCGAGGATCGTTTGTGCAGCCATCGGCAATGATGCTAGCGATGGCCGGCCGGATTGCCTTCCTTCTGTCGTTTCCCGAGCGCGCGGTGCGCTCCGTGTTCGCGCTCGTCGGGGGCGGTGTGCACGAGACGGCCGAGGTGGTTCTGCCCCGCCTCGTCCGCCGCTCGCGGCTGTACGAGGCGACGGCGAAGAACCTCCTCCGGGTTGCGATCGAGGTCGTCGGGGGCGTCGAGGCGCCTGCAACTGCGGCCGACGAGTACGAGCCGAACGCGACGAAGCTGATGGTGCGCAAGGGCGCTGGCAACGTCGTCGAGATCGGCTCGATCGCGGCGTTCGGCTTCTCGCCGCTCTGGCTCCTCGCGGCCGGAGCCGACGTCACGAACGGCACGCGGACGTATCTCGACGCCTTCGTCCGGGAGCTGAAGCTCGCGGGTGTCCTCGCCGAGGAGGCGCATCTTCGCTCGGTCGACGAGCTTCTTGCCGCGCTCGCCGGAGGCACGGGGACGGCTGCCCGCCTGATCGACATCCCGCCGCTCGAGCTGGCCGCGCTCCGTCGATCGCTCGCCGATCTGCGCACGGATGCAAGCGGTCTTCCCTCCCCGGCCGAGATGGCGTCGCTCTTCGACGGTCTCCGCACGGAGGCCGTTCGGGAGCGGCGAACTTTGCTCGAAGTCTCCACGGGCGTCGGCATCGCCTTCTTCAACTCGGCCCGGCACGTCGGTCGCCAGCACGTCCTCGATCCGTACAACGAAGATCTCGCGCCGCTTCGCACCGAGGGCTTCGGTGCCTACGCGGCGCGCGTGTCGCGCCCCTACGGCTCGGCGATCGCGCGCCATTTCGATCCCTCGAGGGCGACCCTGACCGAGCGAGGCGTCGACAGGTTGCGTGGCCCCGCATGAAGCGTCATCCCGCGCTCGCGTCGCTGTCGCGTGAGCACCATCACGAGCTGTCGCTCGCACGAGGGTTGCGGCGAGCGGCGACCGCTGACGCCGAGCAGAGGCTCGCGTTCGGGTCGATCTACGTCGAGCAGTTCTTCGGCCCGACGACCGACCACTTCCGCCGGGAGGAGGAGGTCGTGTTCCCCGTCTACGAACGACATGCCGGCCCAACACCTCTCGTCGCGCAGATTCTCCGCGAGCACATGGAACTGCAGGGACTCGCACGGGCGCTGCGCGCCCAGGTCGCCGCTTCCGACGTGACGCCCGAGACGCTCGAGTCGCTGGGCTCGCTTCTCCGCGATCACGTTCGCCTCGAGGAGCGAGTGCTCTTCGAGGACATCCAGCGCGTGGTACCGGACGACGAGCTGAGGGCGCTCGCGTGAAGGAACTCGCCCGTCAGCGCTTCGACGCAGCATGCGATCACGATCGCGCGGGGCGCGAGGACGAGGCAATTCCCTGCTACGTAGAGGCGCTCGAACTCGGCCTCGGCGAACCGTGGCGGCAGCAGGCGCTCCTCGTCTGCAGAGGCGAGGCGCCGTTCGAGGGCATGTGGGCGATCCCCGGCGGCTTCAAGCGGCCCACCGAGACACTCGATGCCGCCGCGCGAAGGGAGCTGCACGAGGAGACGGGCGTGGACGCGGCGAGCCTGCTCACCCAGTTCGGCGCCTACGGCGACCCCGAGCGCGATCCCCGTATGAACGTCGTCACCGTGGCCTACCTGGCCGTCCTTCGCGACGTGAAGGGAGTTGCGGGCGGCTCGGACGCGGCAGCCGCCGCGCTCCTCCCCGTCGCGGATCTCCTCAGCGGCAAGATCGAGCTCGCCTTCGACCACCTCCGGATCCTGCGCGACGCGATCGAGCGAGTCCGAGTCGAACTGGAGATCACGGGCATTGCCACCGCCTTCGTCGGCCCGACCTTCACGCTCGCCGAGTTGCGGTCGGTATACGAGGCGGTCTGGGGCGTCCAGCTCGACGCGGCGAACTTCCGGCGCAGCATCGTGGCCGAAGGGGGTTGGGTCGTCCCGACGGGGCGCAGGGTCAAGCCGGGCGCGGCCGGCGGCAGGCCCGCGGAGCTCTACCGCCCAGGGAAGGCATGGCAGC
>JANOUB010000142.1:0-7711 GCA_031416615.1 Thermoleophilia bacterium | reverse complement strand
GCCTCGAGGGTGAAGCAGCTCACAGGATCAGCATCGCGTCGCCGAAGGAATAGAAGCGGTAACGCTCGGCGATCGCGAGCCGGTAGAGGCCGCGAACCGCATCGACGCCCGCGAAGGCCATCACGAGCGCGAGGAGCGTCGAGCGCGGGAGGTGGAAGTTCGTCAGCAGAGCGTCGACCCGCCGGAAGGTGAAGCCGGGCAACACGTAGAGGGCTGTTCGACCTTCGAGCCGGCCGTCGCGTGCGATCGTCTCGAGCACCCGAACGGTCGTCGTGCCCACGGCGAGAACCCGGTCGGCGGCCTCGATCCTTGCCCACGCTGCGGGCGCGACCCGGTAACGCTCGCCGTGCATCTCGTGTGCCTCGAGCTCGCTCACCGCTAGCGGCCGGAAGGTGTCGAGCCCCACGTGGAGGGTGACGCGCTCGATGTCGAGCCGGGCGAGCAGCTCCGGGGTGAAATGGAGACCGGCGGTCGGCGCCGCTGCCGAGCCGGGATTGGCGGCGTAGACGGTCTGGTACCGCCCCGGCTCCTGGAGCGGCTCCCGGATGTAGGGCGGCAGCGGTGGCTCGCCGTCGGGCTCGCCGTCGAGTTTCACGCGCCAACGTCCCTCTCCGAGCGGCTCGAGCAGCTCGACGGGCCCGAGCCGCTCACCCACCCGCAGCCGTCGCGAGGGACGGGCGAGCGCCTCCCACACCCCGTCACCGAGCGGCTCGAGGAGCAGTATTTCTGCGTTGCCGCCGGTCTCCCGTTTCACGTGCAGGCGGGCGGGGACGACCTTGGTGTCGTTGACGACGACGAGCTCTCCGTCGAGCTCGTCCGGCAGATCGGCGAACGTGCGATGGCGGACGGCTCCCGTTGCACGCTCGTAGACGAGGAGCCGCGATGCGTCGCGGCGCTCTGCCGGATGCTGGGCGATCAGCTCAGGCGGCAGGTCATAGTCGAGCTCGTCCGATCTCATCCGATGGCCAGAGTACCCTTGCGCTCATGGATGAACAGGCACTGGAACGGGCGAAGCGGCGGATCGCGGAGGCACGCGAGGGTCGGAACGAAGAAGGGCGGTTCGAGGCGGCACTCCGGCGCTCACGCGAGGAGGTCGAGGCGCTCGGCGCCGCAGCGCTCACGCTCGAGACGGCGTTGCCTGGGAGGGTCGGCGAGGCCGTGCAGGAGGGCCTGCGCCGCGAGGTGCTTCCCGTGGCGCGGAATCTCGGCGAGATCAAGGGGTTGCTCAACAACGCGATTGGGCGACTCGAGCGGCTGGAGCAGGAACTGATCGCCGAGCGCAATGCGCGGCTCGACGACCTGACACTCCTCGTCGACCTCATCTCGTCGGGCTGGCAGGGTGTCGACCGGCGCCTCGAGCGGCTCGAGCGAGGCGATGTCGCCGAGGTCGTATCGCTCCACGGGCACGTCGCCGCCGTAGGGCGCGCCTAGGCGCCCGACGCCAGGCGGCGCCTCGCCCCTACAGAACAAGGATCGTCGCGCACAGGACCGCCCATGTCGCGACCGTGACGAGAATCGGGAGATCCCCGAGCAGGACGTTCTCCGGCTCCTCTCCGGCGTCATGTCGGTGGAGCAGCTGGAGGTAGCGGGCGAGCCCGAAGACAACGAACGGCACGGTGATCACAAGCGCGTACGAGCCGCGCGCCGTGACCGTGTAGAGCGCGTACGCGACGATCGTCGCGCCGGCAACCCCGGCGAGTAGCTGGTCGACGAGCATGATCGAGTAGCCCTCGAGCACCGGCCGGCCCGGAGTGCGGTCGGCGCCGACGAGCACGAGCTCGGCACGTCGTTTTCCGAGTGCAAGGAACAACGCCAGGAGGCCCGTGCAGATGAGGAGCCACGCTGAGATCCGCACGTCGACGGCGATTGCGCCGGCGGCGGCCCGGATCACAAACAGCGCCGCGATCACGAGCACGTCAACGAGCACGACGTGCTTGAGCCGGATGGTGTACGCGGCCTGAAGCGCTGCGAAGCCGAGCAGACAGGCGAGCGAGGCACGGCCGAGAGAACCCGCGACGATGACCGCTCCGAAGGCGAGCCCGCAGGCGAGCGCGACAGCGGTTGGCGGCCGCAGCTCGCCCCGGGCGATCGGGCGTCGCCGCTTGACCGGGTGCAGCCGGTCGGCAGCGACGTCCCGCAGGTCGTTCACGAGGTAGGCGGCGCTCGAGGCGGCGCAGTAGGCGACGAACGCCGCGACCGCCGGGAGCCACCGGGCCGGGTCGCCGAGTTGGGCCGCGAAGATGATCCCGGCGAACAACAGCAGGTTCTTCAGCCACTGCCTGGGGCGCAGGGCGACGAGCGCGGCCCGGACGGCCGACCGCCTCGGGGGGAGCTGCGCGACCTCCGCTAGCCGTGCGGGCTCGACCATCGGGCGATCGTAGTCGGAAGCGCAACCCCAGAGACCGAAACGGGCGACGCTCCGCGTCGCAAGACGACGCTTCGCATCGCCCGTGTCCTTTTCTGCAAGATTTAGAATCCGCGGTCGAGGCTGCGCCTCGCCCCTACGACGGATTCGAGATCTTGCAGGAAGGAAGCAGCCCAGATCTGCAAACAGAAAGCAGCCTGCGTAGCTCGCGGTATGCTCCTCCACCGCGAGCTACGCAGGCGGCAGCACGAGCCTGAAGCGGCTGCCCTCGCCGACGGTCGACTCGAGCTCGATCCGGCCGCCGAGCGCGAGTGCGAGTTCGCGCGCAATCGGGAGCCCGAGCCCTGTGCCGCGGTTATCGCGAGAGATGAACGGCGCGAAGATGCGTTCGCGCTCCACGGGCTGGATCCCGGGGCCCGTGTCGCGCACGTCGATGTGGACGATGCCGTCCACGGTGGACGAGCCGAGCGAGACCGTTCCGCCCTCGGGTGTCCAGCGGAACGCGTTCGCGAGCAGGTTGGTGAGCACCTGGAGCACCCGGTCCCCGTCCGTCACGATCGTCGGCGCATCGGGATCGTCGTCGAGCCGGAAGTCGACGCATCGGCGCCGTGCCTCCTCCCCGAAACTCGAGTGGGCCTGCTCGACGAGCGCGCCGATGTCGACCTCCTGGGCGTGCACGGTGAACCGGTGGGCGTTGAGCTTTGCCAGGTCGAGAACGTCGCCCACGAGCCGCTCGAGCCGGATCGTCTCGCCTGCGACGACATCGAGCGAGGCGCGCTCGAGCTCCGGATCGTCGAACAACCCATCGCGGATCGCATCGACATGCCCCTTGATCGCCGTGAGCGGCGTCCGTAGCTCGTGCGAGACCGACATCAGGAATTGCCGCTCGCGCTCCTCCGTCGCTGCCAGCCGCGCCGCCATCTCGTTGAACCGCTCCGAGAGGTGGCTGATCTCGTCTCCGCCTCCTCGGGCGGGAACGCGCACGGCGTAGTTCCCTGACGCGATCTCGTCAGCGGCGCTCGACAGCGCCAGCACCGGCCCTGTGATCTTGCGTGACA
This sequence comes from Thermoleophilia bacterium, assembly GCA_031416615.1. Classification (GTDB taxonomy): domain Bacteria; phylum Actinomycetota; class Thermoleophilia; order Gaiellales; family Gaiellaceae; genus Gaiella. Next base: position 4,288 of record JANOUB010000142.1, on the reverse strand, counting down.
GCCACCACGAGAGGAGCCCGGCCAGAAGGGCGCCGACGCCAAAGGCGGCGGCGAGCCGCAGGACGAGCGGGAGCCACTGGTCGCGCAGCTCGGTGCGCGGCTTCGCAACGACGATCGCGCCGAGCGCCTCGCTTTCGGGCTCGAGCCGCACCGGCTCGGCCGCCGCGAGATACGACCGCTTGCTTCCCGGCGGCGTGAACTCGAAGGTGACGGGGCCCTTCAGCGTCGAGACCTCGGGCGGCACCGACGATTCCGCGAGCCGCGTCAGTCCCGAATCCTGCCCCGGGAAGAGAGACGCGCCGATGTAGTAGATCTGGTCGCCCGTCGCGAGCTCGATCTTCGAGGCGGCGAAATCGATCGCGTCGGATCCCTCGTCGGCCGCCCGCAGGGCCGCGTCCGCATACAGCTGTGAGAGCCCGGACGCCTCGCGCTGCAACTCTCGTACCGACTGGTCACGGGTGTAGGTCTGGAAAAGCCGCAACGAGATCAGCGCAGCGACGACGCCGGCAAGCACGATCCCGAGCAGGAACAGGGCCGGCAGGCGGAAACGCAGCGACCCCATCACAAGAGAAGTGTAGGGGCGAGGCGCATGCCTCGACCGTCTGACGCCGACACGGTCGCCCCTGGCCCCACTCCCGGGCTAGGCCGCGGGCGCGGACGTGCGATCCTGCGCGACCTTGTAGCCCACACCCCACACGGTCACGATGGGCGACGCGTCCTCGAGCTTGCGTCGGATCTGGCGCACATGCACGTCGACCGTGCGCGTGTCGCCGGCAAACGTGTAGCCCCACACCCGCTCGAGCAGCTGATCGCGCGTGAGCACGAGCCCGCGGTGGTCAAGCAGCTCCCACAGCAGCTCGAACTCCTTCGGCGCCAGCTGGATCTCGCGATCGCCGACCATCACCTCGCGACGGCCTGCGTTGATCAGGAGGTCGCCATGACGGATCTCGTCGCCTTCGTCCCGGCGGCGATCGAGCGACGAGCGGCGCAGGACGCTCTTGACCCGCGCCACGAGCTCTCGTGGATTGAAGGGCTTCGTCAGGTAGTCGTCCGCACCCACCTCGAGGCCGATGATCTTGTCGACGTCCTCGTCGCGGGCGGTCAGCATCAGGATCGGGACGTCCGATCCCTTGCGCACGCGGCGACAGACCTCGATGCCGTCCATGTCCGGCAGGTTGAGGTCGAGGATGATCAGGGCCGGCATCTCCGAGGCGATCGCATTCAGCGCTGCGCCACCTGTCCCGACCGCCTTGACGATGTAGCCGGAGTTCTTCAGATAGAGAGCGATGAACGAGGCGATCGCAGTCTCGTCCTCGACGACGAGGATCGTCTTGGCAGCAGTCATGGCTGGATCTTGACGGATTGGGACGACGGCGCGCTTCCGTCTCCCGTCCCGAAGGATGCTTTCGTCGCCTCGAGCGGCAGCGGCACGAGGGCCGCGTCACCGACCCTGTAGACCCCTGTGGCGCCAACCGCGTCCGGATCGCCGTCGAGCACGGCCGTGCCAGTTCCGTAGGCCGAGATCGAGATGCCGTCGCCGCGGGCAACGATCTTGTAACGGCCCTTGGAGACCCGGAAGCCGATGTTCTCACCTCTGAGCCACACCTCCTTGCCTCGTGGGACGCCGTTGACGTACGGGCTCCACTGGTCGGTCGGCGTCAGATCGGTGATCTTCAGCGAGCCCTTCTCGATGCGCCCGACGACCACGCCTTTGCCGGTGATCTGAACGCCGCCGCGCCCGCCCTTGATCTCGAGCGCGCCGCCGGGAGCCTTCGCCGCACCCGTCGCCGCGGTGGCGGAAAGAGTGAAGACAAGCAGGATCAGAGCCGCAAGGCGCATACGACGAGGAGTATCGGTCGGCGGGATGAGGCTGCCGTGAGACGCCGGTAAAGAATCTGTAAGCTCCTTTCCCTCGACAACGCTGGCGGCTAGACCGGAATCGCTCAGGAGGGAAAGGAGCTGCTTTTCAGGCTCCGCCTTCATTTTTTCGAGGAGTATCGGAGCGGCAGGAATCTGTCCAACTGTCCAACAAGTCACAAGGCGAAGCCTTCCTTTCAAGCTACTTCCCCCCCATCGACTCCGCATGCCCCTGCTGAGGGCGTTCTTTCGGGGGAAGTAGCGTGAACGACATTCTCGAGTTCGGGCGCATCATCCTGCTCGTCGCCGGCGCGCTGTCGCTTGCGATCGCCGTCCGGATTGTTGCCGCCCGGATCGGCCTCCCGACCGCCGCACTGCTACTCACCGTCGCAGCGGTCGCCTCCGACCTCTCGGACTGGCTTGCGAGCCTGCTGTCGTTCCAGGACGTCCAGCGGGTGGCGACGCTGGCGCTGATCGCGATCCTCTTCGACGGCGGCATGAGCATCGGCCTTCGCAGGTTCCGCACCGCCGCGGTCCCGATCACCGCACTCGGAGTGCTCGGCACGTTCGGTACGGCACCGCTCGTGGCGGTCGCCGCCCACTACGTCCTCGGCTTCGACTGGACGGTCGCCCTCCTGATCGGGGCCGCTCTCGCGCCCACTGACCCGGCGGTGACGTTCTCGGTTCTCGCCGGGAAGGAAGTGGAGGGCCGTGCTGGCACCATTCTGGAAGGGGAATCGGGGTTCAACGACCCGGTTGGGATCGCGCTGATGATCGGGATGATCGAGCTCGCCACCGTCCCTGAGGCATCGGTGGCCGACGTCGCATGGGAGTTCCTCCGCGAGATGGGAATCGGTCTCGCGGTAGGAGCGGTTGCGGGCTTCATCCTGCTCCAGTCGCTGCGCCGGATCCCGCTGCCCGACAACTCGCTGTATCCGCTTGCGGTGTTGCTCGTGGCCGCCGTCATCTACGGCATCGCAGCTACATCCCACGGCTCGGGCTTCCTGGCAGTGTTCGTTGCAGGGATCATGATCGGCGATGCGGAGTTCCCTCGCCGGGCCGAGGTTCGGCACTTCCATGCGTCGCTCGCGGACCTCGGCGAACTCGCAGTCTTCGTCGCTCTCGGGTTGACGATCGACCTCGGGTTCATTCTCGCGGGAGCACTCTGGTGGCAGGGGCTCGTCCTTGCCGTGCTGCTCGGATTCGTCGTGCGGCCTCTGGTCGTCGCCCCGCTCTTGCTGCCGTCGAAGCTGTCGCGCGGCGAGCGGCTGTTCGTCATGTGGGCGGGCCTCAAGGGTGCCGTGCCGATCCTGCTTGCTTCACTTGCCGTCGTCGGAGGCACCGATCAGGCCCCGGAGATCTACGGGATCGTGTTCGTCGTCGTCCTTTTCTCGGTCGTCGTGCAGGGGACGCTCGTTCCGGCCGTGGCGGGACGCCTCGGCGTGCCGATGGTCGACACCCACCAGTAAGGCGCCGTCGCGCAAAACGGTGGATCCAGGTTTGGGGATGTGGCGCACACCCATCCAGCTCGTGCGGCCGCCCACTGAAACGGCGAGTTTCGAGTGGAACGTTCGGAGTGACTAGTAGGTGTAGAAGCCGCGGCCGCTCTTGCGCCCCAGCAAGCCTGCGTTCTTCATCGCGACGAGCCGCGGCGGGGGCGCCATGCGTGGCTCTCGGAGCCGCTCATACAGAGCCTCGGCGGCGTGGACGTGCACGTCGATGCCAACGAGATCGACGAGGGCACAGGGGCCCATCGGCCAACCGGCACCATTCTTCATCGCCACGTCGAGGGCCTCGGGTGTCACACGCGCCTCGTCGAGCACCCGCAGGCAGTCGTTCAGCAGCGGGATCAGAACGCGGTTGACGACGAATCCCGGCGTGTCGTGGCAGCGCACGACCTCCTTGCCGAGGCGACTTCCCACGTGTGCGGCTACCTCCATCGCGTCCTTCGAGGTGAGCTCCGCCTGGACAACCTCGAGGAGCGGCATCAACGGAGCCGGATTGAAGAAGTGCATGCCGACGACGCGCTCGGGCCGTGTCGTCGCAGCGGCGATCTCGGTCACGGAGAGCGCCGAGGTGTTGGTGGCGAGAATCGCATCGGGCCGGCAGATCCGGTCGAGTTCCGCGAAAATAACACGTTTGGGCTCGAGCTCTTCCACGATCGCCTCGATCACGAGATCGCAGTCGGCGAGCGCCTCGAACTCTGCGGTGACGGTGAAGCGGCCGATCGCGGCGTCGCGTTGTCCCTGTTCGAGCTGACCCTTTTCGACCTTACGGGTGAGGAAATGGCCGATCTTGTCTGCCGCCGCCTGGCCCAGCTCGACGGTCACCTCGCGTCCGACGGTGTCGTAGCCGGCCTCGATCGCGAGTTGCGCAATCCCGGCGCCCATGGCACCGAGGCCAATCACACCGATGGAGCGAATCTCGGGCA
>JANOUB010000141.1:0-5045 GCA_031416615.1 Thermoleophilia bacterium | reverse complement strand
ATGACAGACGACGCGCCCTTGTCGAGGCCGGGATTGCGATCACCTCCGAGCTGTCCCTTGACGCCATCCTCCAGACGCTCATTCGGATCGCCGCCGAGCTGACCGACGCGCGCTATTCGGCGCTCGGAGTGATCGACCGCTCCGGCCGGGAGCTCGAACGGTTCGTAACGCACGGGTTGGACGAGCCTGCCCGAACCGCGATCGGCGCACTTCCTCGCGGTCGTGGCATTCTGGGAGTCCTGATCGAAGACGCACGACCGCTGCGCCTCGACGACCTCACCCGTGACCCACGTTCCGTGGGCTTCCCTCCGAACCACCCGCCGATGCGCAGTTTTCTCGGCGTGCCGATCATGACTCGCGGGGTCGCATTCGGGAACCTGTACCTGGCGGAGAAACAGCCGGCGGGAAGCTTCACCGAGGAGGACGAGGAGATCGTGACGCTCCTTGCCGCTCAGGCAGCGGTCGCGATCGAGAACGCAGGCAGCGTGCAGCGAGACGCGCTGCGGCGTGCGGTGCAGGCACAGGAAGGAGAGCGACGGCGGCTCGCCCGTGAGCTCCATGACGAAACGGGTCAGGCCCTCACCTCGATCCTTCTCGGCCTCTCGGCCGTGGAGCGGGCGGAGAGCGCCGAGGCCGCTCGCGCCGCGGCAGTCGATCTGCGGGCGCTCGTTGTCGAGACACTGCAGGCTGTCCGACGGCTCGCCGTCGAGCTGCGCCCGTCGGCGCTCGACGACTTCGGTCTCGAGCCGGCGCTCCGTCGCCTGGGTCAGACCGTGCGCGAAGGGGGTGAGCTGGACGTCCAGGTGGAGGCGAGGCTAGGCGGGGAGCGGCTTCCGGCCGATGTCGAGACAGCGCTGTACCGCATCGTGCAGGAGGCGCTCACGAACGTGGTCAAGCATGCGGAGGCCGCACACGTCAGCATCGTGCTGACGCGCAAACAGGAAAGCGTGGTGGTGATGATCGAAGACGACGGGCGCGGCTTCGATCCTGCAGAGAGCTCTGTCGACCGTCTGGGCCTGCTGGGAATGCGCGAGCGCGTGCAGCTACTCGACGGGTCGCTCCAGGTCGAGGGCGCACCGGGATCCGGCACGACGCTCATCGTCGAGATTCCGCTCGCTTGACAACCCGCACGAGCGCCCCGCGATCACGCAAAACGGTGGATCCAGGCTTGGGGTCAGGCGGCTGCGTCGTGGGCGAGCGCGGCGATCGTCCGTCCGAACGCGGGTGCGAACTTGAAGCCATGGCCCGAGCAGGCAGACGCGACGACGATGCGACCGTGCCGTTCGAGCACGAACGACTCGTCCGCCGTGTTCGTGTAGAGGCAGGTCTCCGTCGCGATCGGCTCCGGATCGAGCTCCAGGTAGCGTCGTGCCGCCCAGGTCGACACCCAGCGCACGATCGCCGGGTCGGGTGTACCGGTTTCGTCGGGGACGGCGGGCGGCCCGGAGTGGTGAAGCCCGGCCTTGAGACCAACTCCCGGCGCGGCGAGCGCGTAACTGATCAGACCAGGTCGCAGCAGGCCGTGCCCCTCGGTGTCGGGCACGGCATCGTCGATGATCGGCGGTAGCGCGAGCGGGTCAGGGAGCCTGAAGTACGTGACCGTCTCTCTCGTGGGAACGACGGGAAGCTCGATCTCGACACCGGAGAGCAGGCCTCGGGCCCATGCTCCTGCCGCGACGACGCAGGCTCGCGCCACGATCTCGTCCCCGTCGGTTCGGATCCGCACCGAACCGCGGCCGAGTTCCATCCCCGTGACGCGCCGGTGGTCGAGAACGACGGCGCCTGCATCAACAGCAGCGGCGAGCAGAGCCCGGTGGCCGCGGTCGGCCAGAGTGATTCCTCCATCCGGCTGATAGAGCACCTGCTCGTCGGCCTCTGCGGCGATAGGCCAGCGTTCGGACACCTGCGCGCCTGTGAGGAGCTCGTGACGGACGCCGCACGCGGCGAGCGCGCGCGCGTTGACGGGGGCGACAGGGCCGAAGTCCAGGCCTCCGGTCTGCACGATCAGCTGCTCGCCGCATTCCGCCTCGAGTTCACGCCAGCTCTGTAGGGCACTCTGCGCCAGGCGGACGAAGTGGGGATCGGGGTAGGAGAGGCGGAAGATCCTGGATGCGCCGTGACTCGATCCGCGTTCGTGACCCAGGCCGAACTGCTCAACGAGGATGACGCCGCGTCCTGCCTGGGCAAGCGCGCGCGCGGTCGCGACGCCGGTGATCCCGGCCCCGATCACAACGATGTCGGCATCGCGCCCCATCAGGCCCTAGTGCGGTCGCCCTGACGGTGGATCCAGGCTAACAGCGCGTCAGGCGCCGAGCGTGCGAGCGGCTTTCGAGGCGGCACGCGAGAGCGCCTGGTAGGCACGGGCGCGTTCGGCTACGTCGCCGGAGGCCTCGGCTGCCTCGGCCGCACGGACCCGCTCGGCGACGGCGTCGTCGAGCGTCTCCCGGCCGTACGCGAGCGCTTGTTCCGAGACACCGGCTCGGCGGGCGAGCTCGCGCATCACCTGGAGCGACGGGACTCTCTCTCCTCGTTCGATCCGGGAGATGTACGCCGCACTGCATCCGGGGAAGGCCAGCTCGCGTTGGCTCAGTCCGGCAGCCTCTCGTGCGTCGAACAACCGCGTTCCGACGGCAGCAGGGTCGTCGTAGTGCGGCGTGCGGGCCCGCTTGAACGTCATCGCCGTGTTAGCCATGTCTCCATCTGGAAAGGTACACCCTCAGCGAGCGCCTGTGAAGAGCAGGTTCAGCCTGAGTGCGGCCCGTTGAAGATGACGAGCAACGACAACTGCTCGTACGCGGTGAAGCGATGCTCGGCGCCCGCCGGGACAAAGAGCGCCATGCCTTCGGCGAGTGTGGTCGCCGTATCCTCGACCTCGAGGACGCCGCTTCCCTCGAGCACGACGTAGACCTCGTCCTCGTCATGGGGCTGCTGCCGATCGGGCTCTGGAGCGACGAGCACGTACACGCCGATCTCGAGTCCCGGCGAGCTGTGCACGACCTCGTAGCCGCCGCCAAGCTCGACCAGCGCCCGGCGGGTCGCGTCGACATCGAACGGGTGCGCGGCAGCAGGCACGAGGCCAGTCTAAACCTGGATCCAGGTTAAACCTGGATGTGAAATGCTCGCCTCATGAATATTGACTTCGATGCTCTGTTCCGGCCCGGCCGGGCCAACGCGAGCGGCTGGCGGCGAATGCCGGCGATCGCGGCCGAGGCGATGGTCGCGACGAGTCATCCGCTGTCGACCCGTGCAGGCCTTCGTGCGCTCGAGCGGGGTGGGAACGCGGTCGATGCAGCACTCGCCGCGGCGGCGGTGTTGACGGTGGCGGAGCCGACCGAGAACGGCATCGGTGGTGATGCGTTCGCGCTCGTCTGGGACGGCGGGGCGCTGCACGGGATCAACGGCTCCGGCCGGTCGCCGGCCGAGCTCGGCGAGCAGTCCGCGGCCGACGACGGGCCGTGCTCGGTGACCGTGCCGGGCGCCGTCCGGCTCTGGGCGGATCTCGCGTCACGCTTCGGCCGGTTCGGGCTCGATGTCGCAGTCGGGCCGGCGGCCGACCTGGCGCGGGAAGGGACGGTGTGTACTGCGCGAGTCGCCGACAAGTGGGCTCGCGCTCCGCTGGCGCCGCTGCCGGCGCCGGCTCCCGGGGAGTGCTACCGGCTCCCCGACCTCGCGTTCACGCTCCGGCGGATCGCGGAGGAGGGGCCTGATGCGCTCTATGTAGGTGAGGTCGCAGCGGCGATTGCTGCGGCCACCTGGCTCACTGAGGATGATCTGCTGGCGCACCGGTCCGAGTGGGTGGAGCCACTCCGCCGCGAGTATCGCGGGGTCGAGGTCTGCGAGTTGCCGCCGAACGGCCAGGGTGCAGCGGCACTCCTGGCTCTTGCGCTCTATGAGGGTCTCGAGCCGGGGCCGCACTCGGAGATCGAGGCGATGAAGCTCGCGCTCTCAGACACGCGCGCCGTGGTGCATGACGGCCCCCTGCCGGATGACTTCTTCGCCGAGAGCCGTCTTTCGGCGCGCCGTGCGCTCGTGCGGCCGGATGCAGCGGTCGACGTTCGTCTCGGGCTGCCGCGCGGCGGGACGACGTACCTGTGCGTGATCGACAGCGACGGCATGGCCGTGTCGCTGATCCAGAGCGTGTACGGGTCGTTCGGCTCGGGTGTTGTCGCGCCGAGAACGGGGATCGTGCTCCAGAATCGGGCCGCCGGTTTCAGCCGTGTGCCGGGCCACCCGAACGCGCTGGCGCCGGCCAGGCGGCCGTTCCACACGATCATCCCCGGGATGCTGCTCGAGCACGGTGAGCTGCTCGGGCCGTTCGGGGTGATGGGTGGGCCGATGCAGCCGCAAGGACATTTCCAGGTAGTGCGCCGGGTCGTCGACGACGCCGACGACCCGCAGGCCGCGCTCGATGCCCCTCGCTGGCGAGTGGAGGAAGACGGTGTCGTTGAGCTCGAGCCGGGTCACGCGCATCTCGTTCCCGACCTGCGGGCGAGGGGTCACGACGCTCGCGTCGGCAACTCGCAGCACTCCTTCGGGGTGGGGCAGATGATCCTGCGACACGGGGCCGCGCTGATCGGTGGCTCGGACGGTCGCGGCGACGGGTATGCCGCCGGTTTGTAGGGATGGGCGCATGCCCATCCCGCGACGGGCGCAGGCCCGTCAGGCTTATGCCCTGGCGTAGCGCCCACAGCGCCATGAGCCCCACCGCCGGCGGCTGTACAGTGCCGCTGCCGTGACGATCCGCGTCCTCATCGTTGACGACCACGCTGTCGTCCGCACAGGCCTACGGCTCCTTCTCGACCGCGAGGACGACATCGAGGTCGTCGGCGAGGCCGGCGACGGTGACGACGGCGTGCGCGCGGCCCGTCTGGAGAAGCCCGACGTCGTCCTGCTCGACGTCGTCATGCCCGGCCGCAGCGGCATCGAGGCGTGCGCCGACGTGATCGCGGCGTCGAAGGGGAAGGTGCTGATGCTCTCGATGCAGGACGACCCGTCCTACGTGCGGGAGGCGTTTGCCGCGGGCGCGAGTGGCTACATGCTCAAGG
>JANOUB010000140.1:0-7137 GCA_031416615.1 Thermoleophilia bacterium | reverse complement strand
GTCCCCGGCTGGACGGAACACGTCGACCTCGGCACACCGCCGGCCGAGACACGCCGGCAGCTCGAGGGCTACGGACTCGAGGCGGTGAGCCTCTCGGGGCACTCGGACCTGACGACCGCCGACGGGCTCGCTCACGGGCTCGAGGCGGTCCGGTGGGCCGCCGAGTACGGCCTCCCGATCGTGAACACCGCGGTCGGCGGTCACCAGTCGGCGGACGAGAACGAGAGCGCGTTCCTCGCCAACGTCGGGGTGCTGGCGGACGCCGCGGACGCGGCAGGGGTCGTCGTCGCGCTCGAGATCCACGGCGATATCATGGCCTCGAGCGACGTCACCATCCCGCTGCTCGAGAAGATCGGACGTGACTCGATCAGGGTCAACTACGACACGGCCAACGTCGAGTTCTACTCGGGCGAGAAGGCGGTCGACGACCTGCCGAAGATCACGCCGTATCTCGCGCACGTCCACCTGAAGGACACGACGGGCGGCAAGGGCAACTGGGACTTCCCCGGCTGCGGCGACGGCACCGTCGACTTCGCCCGCGTGCTCGAGATCCTCAGCAAAGCTGGGTACGCCGGCCCGATTTCTGTGGAGGTCGAGTTCCAGGGTGAGCCGTGGCCGCCGCTCGCCGACGTCACGGCGGCGATGCGCCGCTCGTACGAGCACTTGGGCTCCCTCGGGCTCTCGTAAGGAGGCGAAGCGGTGTCCACTTCCATCTACATGCCGGAAATGACGAACCTTCAGGTGCGCGAGTACCTGGAGGCGGGCGGCAGGCAAGTGATCGTGCCGGTCGGCTCGACCGAGGACCACGGCGACCATGGGCCGCTGTGGACGGACGTATACATTCCACTCGAGGTCGCGAAACGCGCGGCGCCGGAGCTTCAGGCGCTCGTCGGGCCACCGATCCCGTTCGGTATCGCACACGACCACCGGGGCGCTCACGGCCTCGTCCACCTGCGGATGGACACGTTTCTCGACCTCGTGCGCGATGTCTGCCTCTCGCTGACGGATGCCGGCTTCACGAGGATCGTCCTGCTCAACGGGCACTACTGCAACTCTCACGCCCTCGAGTTCGCGGTCGCACGGTTTCACGACGACCTGCCCGAGGGCGCCCGCGTGTACCCGTTCCCGTACTGGGCCGGGATGGCACCGGAGGAAGCGGAGCAGTACCTCTCGGGCAGCGCCGGAATCCACGCGAACGTCGGCGAGACCTCGATCGTTCTTGCCATCGATGAGGCGCTGTGCGACATGGAGCGCGTCCGCGACTTCACACCGTCGCTGCCCGAATTGCGCACCAACGCGCTCGCGCTGCTCGACCCGTTGTTCCTCGCCACGCCCGGATCGTTCTGGGCGCTGCTCGAGGACGGTGGCGGCGTGTGGGGGCGACCGAGCGAGTCGACAGCCGAGAAGGGCGAGGAGTTCCTCGGGTGGGCTACCCGCTCCGTCGTCAATCTCGTGCGTGACATGGACGACGTGCACGACCTCCTGGAGCCCCGCTACCTTCGCTCGCGGAGGCCTCGCGGTGCCTCACGCTGACCTCGGCGAGCGCCGCGTCTTCTACGAGGTGCACGGCTCCGGCGACCCCGTCCTGCTCGTCAGCGGGCTAGGTGCCGACCACACGGCGTGGGCGCTCCAGACCGAGTACCTGCAGGAGTCGTTCCGCGTCGTCGTCTTCGACAACCCAGGGGTCGGCCGGACGGAGGGGCCCCGCGGTCCGTACACGACTTCGCTCTTCGCCGATGTCGCCGTCTCCCTGCTCCGATACCTCGAGTTCGAGCGGGCCCACGTCGTCGGAGCCTCCATGGGCGGGCAGATCGCACAGCAGATCGCCGTCCGCCATCCGGCGGCAGTCCGCTCGCTCGCCATCCACTGCCCATGGTGGACGGCGGACCCGTACACGAGGGCACTGCTTCGCAGCTGGCAGACGATCGCCCGCGCAGCCGGAATGCCCGACCTCCTCCGCCAGATCTGGCTGTGGGTGTTCACGCCGCGCTTCTACGCGGAACATCCAGAAACCTTCGTCGAGCTCGAGCGCCAGTTCGCCGAGAACCCCCATCCACAGACGGTGGAAGCCTTCTGCGAGCAGGCGGAGGCGTGTGCGACACACATGGCGCTCGAGGAGGTGGCGGAGATCGACGTCCCGACGCTGATCACCGTCGGCGACACGGACATGCTGACGCCGCCGGCGCACGCGCGCGCGCTGCACGAGCGCGTGCGTGGATCGGTGCTGCACGTGTGGCCGGAGATGGGACACGCGCCGTTCTGGGAGATCCCGGACCTGTTCAACCGGCTCAACCGCGAGTTCCTCGAGGCTCACTGATGGTCACGGTCGCGATTCTCGGCGGGGGTTTCATGGGCGCGGCCCACGCCGCGAATTACAAGGCGCTCGGCGAGCGGGTGCGCGTGAAGACGGTCGCGTCCCGCACCGCCGACCGGGCCGCACGGGTGGCCGAAGTCGTCGGCGCCGAGGTGACCCGCGATCTCGACGCCGCGATCCGCGATCCGGCGGTCGACGCCGTTGACATCTGCCTGCCGACCCCGCTTCACCGTGAATACGCGGAGCGAGCGCTCGCCGCTGGCAAGAGCGTCTTCCTGGAGAAGCCGATCGCACTCACGATCGAGGACGCCGACGCGATCGTCGCTGCGGCCTCGCAGAGCAACGCCGTGTTCATGGTCGGCATGGTGCTGCGCTTCTGGCCCGAGTATGCCGAGCTGCAGCGCCTCGTGGCGACGGGGAAGCTCGGACGCCCGCGGGCCGTTTCGACCTTCAGGCTGTCCCCACCGGCTGACTGGAACGACTGGATGGCCGACCGCTCGCAGTCCGGAGGGGCTGCCGTCGACCTCATGATCCACGACCTCGACCAGATGAACTGGCTGCTCGGCACGCCACGCAGCGTCTACGCGAGCGAGCCGACGCCAGGGCACCTGCACGCCGTGGTCGAGTATGACGGCGCCAGCGGCGTCGCGGAGGGAAGCATGTCGATGCCGCGCTCATACCCCTTCTCGAGCTCGATTCGCGTCCTGTGCGAGAATGCTGTTGCCGAATACGGCTTCTCGGCGGCGCCAGTCGAGGGTGAGGGGAATATCGGCGCGTCCTCCTCCGCGCGGGGTCTGCGGATCTTCCCGGTCGAGGGCGAGTTGGAGATCGTGCCCGTGGAGAGCGCCGACCCGTGGGGGCCGGAGCTCGAGGAGTTCGTGTCGTGCGTCGAGCAGGGACGGCAGCCGGCGCAAGGCACCGGCGAGCAGGCGAGGCTCGCGCTTCGTGTTTCGCTGGCCGCTGTGCGCTCGCTCCAGAGCGGAAAGCCGGAGGCAATCTGATGGCAGACGTTCTCGACCGGGTGCTCGCGTGCATCGACGCGCGCCGCGAGGATGCTGTCGAGCTGCTTCAGGAGCTCGTGAGGGTGAACAGCGTCAACCCGGCGTTCGCCGGCGTCCGCCGCGAGGACGTGATCGGGGGCGAGACGCGCGCGAACGAGATTTTGCGGGAGCGGTACGAACAGGCGGGGCTCGAGACCCACTGGGTGGCACCCGACCCCGAGCGGCGGAACCTCGTTGGCGTACGGAGAGGCCGCTCGAGCGGCGGCCGCTCGCTCGCTCTCAACGGCCACGTAGACACCGTCCCGCCCGTCGATCCCGACAGCTGGGTGAACGGCAGTCCGTGGAACCCCGAGATCCGGGACGACCGCCTCTACGGGATCGGCTCGACGGACATGAAGGGCTCGGACACCGCGATGTGGCTGGTGGCGCAGGCTCTCAGCGACGCTGGCGTGGAGCTCGAGGGAGACCTGCTCCTGCACTCGGTCGTCGGCGAGGAGACGATGCAGCACGAGCTCGGGACGTCTGCGGTGCTCGAGGCCGGATTCACCGCCGATGCCGCGATCGTCACCGAGCCGACGTCGATCCCGTATCCGTTGACCGTCTCTCCGGTCGCGGCGGGCAACTGGTACTTCCGCATCCACGTCGAGGGACGAGCCACCCATTGCGGCAATCGCGCGCTCGCGATCCGTCCGGGAGGGCCCGGCGAAGCGATCGGCGTCAACGCGCTCGAGAAGGCTGTCAAGATCGTGCTCGTGCTGCAGGAGCTCGAGCAGCAGTGGGGACTGACGAAGAGCCACCCGTACTTCATGCCCGGCTTCTTCTCGCTGCTCCCGGGCGTCTTCCACGCCGATCCGGGGCTCGACGTCCCGTTCTACTTCCCACATCGGGCCGAGCTCGCGTATTCGCTGTGGTACCCGCCCGACGAGACGGCAGCAGCCGTGCAGGCGGAGATCGAGGAGTACGTGCTTACCGCCTGCCTCCTCGACTCGTGGCTGCGTCACCATCCGCCCCGCTTCGAGTGGATCAACAACTGGCCCGCCGCTTCGACGCCGTGGGAGCATGCGGTGGTGCAGACGATGGCCCGGTCGCACGAGCGGGTCAGCGGGACAGTGATCCAACCGCCGAGCCCGCAGCATCCGGTCGCCTTCGGAGCCGCGTCCGACGCGTCGTTCTACGAGGCCGCAGGCATCCCTAGCGTCGTGTTCGGGCCGGGGGACCTTCGCGTCGCGCACTGCAAGGACGAGAGCGTGATGCTGCCGGAGTTGGTCGCCGCGGCGAAATCGCTGACCGCGGCCGTGACGGAGTGGTGCGGTGTCGCGGCGTAGGCCCTGGGCGGCGATCGTGGAGGCGCTCGAGGCTGAGGGGGTCGAGTACGTCTTTGGCCTGCCGGGTAGCCCCGAGCTGCTCTACAACGACCTCTACGAGAGCTCTGTGCGGCCGGTTCTGGTGCGCATGGAGACCTCCGCCGTGTTCATGGCGATGGCCTACGCCCGGGTGTCGGGCCGCGTCGGTGTCGTGCACGCGAGCCCGGGTCCCGGCATGGCGAACCTTGTGCCCGGGCTGCTGGAGGCGCAGTACGCGTGCTCGCCCATCGTCTGCGTGGTCTCGGCCGCGAGCCGTGAGCACGAGGGCAGTGGCGGGTTCCAGGACACACCGTCTCTCGCCATGGTCAGGCCGGTCACGAAGTGGGCAGTGCGGATCGATCTGCCGGAGAGGACGGCGTGGACGATGCAACGGGCATTCGCCCTGGCGCAGAACGGGAAACCGGGCCCCGTGTTCGTCGAGATCCCCGTCGACGTCGCCGGCGCCGAGGCGGAGATCCCGACGTACCGCCGGCCACTGGTCGGGCTGCGCAGCGCCGGTGACCCCGCAGCGGTCGAGGAAGCGTCGCGGCTGCTCACCGCATCCGAGCGGCCGGTGATCTGGGCTGGCGGCGGCGTTGGGCTGTCCGGCGCCGAGAACGCGCTCGTCGCGCTCGCGGAGACTCTCGACGCCCCGGTTGTGACCACCCCGTCCGGCCGTGGCTCGATCTCGGAGGCGCATCCCCTCGCGTTCGGATCCGTCGGCCTCTATCGCACCCGGTCGAGCGCGAAACCCGTCGACGAGTCCGACTGTGTCCTCTACGTCGGCACGCGGCTGGAGGAGTTCCAGACGGGCCTCGGCCGCTACCTCCCTGCGAACGCGCGCGTGATCCAGGTTGACGTCGACCCGTTCGAGATTGAACGCAACATCGCGGCGGACATCGCCGTGGTGGGCGACGCGAAGCTCGTGCTCGAGCAGCTCGCGGGCACGACGCCACCCGTGCGTGAACGTCCGTGGACGGTTGAACTGGCCGCGTTCAAGGCGGAGTACGAGCGCGCTGTGGAAAGCGAGTGCTCGCCCGATAGTGCCGGTCCGTTGAGGACGAAGCAGGTGGTGCACGCGCTCAACCGCGTCTTCGCGGACGGCTTCGTGCTGGTACACGAGAACGGCGGGCAGGACCTCTGGTCGTACTACTGCCCGTTCGTGAAGGTGACGACGCACCGTGGCTGCGTGGCGCCGGCGGAGCAGACCGTGATGGGACTTGGCGTCGCGGGCGCGATCGGCGCAAAGCTCGCGCGGCCCGATGCCGACGTCGTCTGCGTCACCGGCGACAGCGCGTTCCAGATGTACATGAAGGAGATCCCCACGGCGTTGCAGCACTCGGCGCCCGTCCTCTGGGTCGTGCTCGACAATGCGAGCCTGCACTGGGTGAAGTGGATCGCACGGGCGACCGGCGAGCGCTACCTCTCCGTCGACTTCGACGTGCAGCCCGATTTGGCAGCCGTCGCCGCGGCGAGCGGGGCGCACGCGGAGCGGATCGAGGCGCCGGAGGAGCTCGACGCCGCACTCGAGCGCGCCCGGAGCGCGCTGCTCGATGGGCGCCCGGCGGTGCTGGTGTGCGCGATCGACACCTGGGATCACCCAGAGGGATTCGTCGAGTTCCACCGTGACGTGTGGGGTCTCGAGCTACCGGATGAAGGGAGCGCGACATGAGCTGGATCCAGACCGGATCGACGATCTGCTTCAAGCCGTACACACTCGAGGAGGCGCTTCACGGGTTGTCCGAGGCGGGGTTCGAGAACGTCGAGATCGGTGCCGTCAAGGGTTTCCTCGAGCACCTCGATCCCGACCGGCTCGGCCCCGCGGAGATCGACGAGACGCGGCGGCTTCTCGACCGGTTCGGGCAGCGATGCGTGTCGCTGAGCGGGCACGCGTCGCTCCACCTCGACGAGGGGATGCGGCGCCTCCGGAGCGTCCTCGCCGCTGGCAAGGCGCTCGACGTCCTCGCGCTCAACACGTTCACCGGGGACGCCGAGACCCCCGCGGAGGTCGAGCAGTTCAAGGCGAACGCGCGGGTGATCGCCGACGAGGCGCAGGCGGCCGGAATCCGGCTGTGCATCGAGACGGACTCGAACCTCCTGCCGACGGCGGAGATCGGGATGCGGCTCCTCGACGAGATCGGCCACGACTGGATCCAGATCAACTACGACCCTGGCAACGTCGTCTACTACGTCGGCGCCAGCCCGGAGGACGACATCAGAACCGGCCTCGGCCGGTACGGGCACATCCACCTGAAGGATCAGCGTGGCGGCAAGGGAGTGCTCGATTTCCCCGTCCTCGGGGAGGGAGAGCTCGACCTCGCCTCGATCCTGCGCGACCTCGCAGGCTCCGGTTTCTCCGGGCCGGTCAGCATGGAGATCGAGTTCACCGACTACGAGTACCCGCCCTGGGACGCGTGCGTCGAGGCTGCCCGCCGCGGCAAGGCGTACTGGGACTCGCTCGACGTGGCACCGTCGTAGC
>JANOUB010000139.1:0-4197 GCA_031416615.1 Thermoleophilia bacterium | reverse complement strand
GCGCCGCACGCGATTCCGACCTACGCCATCCGCGTCGCCGACGACTTCCACCGCTTCTACCACCACCACAAGGTGCTCGGCTCACCCGAGGAGGGGTTCCGGCTCGGGCTCTGCACCGCGACGAAGACCGTTGTCGCCCGCTGCCTCGACCTCGTCGGAGTCGAGGCGCCGGACAGCATGTAGCCATTTCAAGCTCCTTCCCCCACCGATCCCTGCCGCCGTCGCCATGGCACTGAGCGGGGGAAGGAGCTGGAACCTTGGTCTCGCGGGCCTCGCGATCTCGTGGGGCCTGATCGCCGTGCTGGCCGGCGCCGTCGCTGTTGGTGCCGCACCGCTCGCATTCCTCCGGCTTGCGCTCGCCGCGATCACGCTCGCGGTCGTCGCGCTGGCGAGCGGGCGGCTTCCACTCTTACGTCCCGGCCCGCACCTGCCCGTGCTGATCGCACTCGGCATCGTCCAGGCGGCGCACTGGTGGCTCTTCTTCGAGGCCGTGAAGCGCGGCTCCGTCGCGCTCGCGGTGCTCACCTTCTTCACGGCGCCGCTCTTCCTGGCGGTGCTCGCACCGCTCTTCCTGCCCGAGCGGCTCTCGAACGTGGCGCTCGGGGCGCTCGTGCCGGCCGGCGTAGGTATCGCTCTCGTCGCGCTTGCCGGGAACGACGGCAACGCCTTCGGGTGGGTAGCACTCGCCTGCGGGATCGGGGCGGCGCTTACCTTCGCCGTGCTGCTCGTCCTCTCCAAGCGCCTCCTGCACGCGCGCGCAGCACCGCTGACGATCGCGTTCTGGGACTGCCTGATCGGCAGCGTCGTGATCGCGCCGGCGCTGCTCTTCGCCGGCGGCGTGATCCCCGAGGACGCGGCCGAGTGGGGCGCCGTGCTGCTCCTCGGCGTCGTCTTCACCGGCATCTCGACGCTCATCTACACGGGGCTGCTGCGCCACGTGACGGCGCAGGCGGCCGGCGTTCTCACGTTTCTCGAGCCCGTCTCCGCAATCGTCCTCGCCTGGGCGCTGCTCGACCAGTCGCTCTCTCGGCGGGCACTTGTCGGCGGAGCCCTCGTGCTCTGCGCGGGGATCGCCGTCGTGGCGCTCGAGCCAAACGACGGTCATGTCAGCGAGGCGGTCGGCGGGGTAGGATCAACTGATCCGTGAGTACCGTCCACGACCCCACCGTGCCCGACCGGAACCTCGCACTCGAGCTTGTCCGGGTGACGGAGTCGGCCGCGATGGGTGCCGCGCGCTGGATCGGCCGAGGTGACAAGAACGCTGCCGACGCCGCGGCCGTCGATCCGATGCGCCGCATGATCAACACCGTGACGATGCAGGGCATCGTCGTGATCGGCGAAGGCGAGAAAGACGAAGCGCCGATGCTCTTCAACAACGAGCGTGTGGGCGCAGGCTTCGGACCGGAGGTCGACGTCGCAGTCGATCCGCTGGAGGGCACCCGGCTCACCGCACTAGGGATTCCCGGGGCGATCTCGGTCATCGCGGTCGCCGAGCGCGGATCCATGTTCTTCCCCGGAGCAGCGCTCTATATGGAGAAGATCGCCGTCGGCCCGGAGGCCGTGGACGCGATCGACCTGAACGCGTCGCCGACCGAGAACGTGCGTGCCGTCGCGGCGGCCAAGGGCATGCAGGTGACCGACCTCACGGTCGTCGTGCTGGAGCGGGAACGTCACGAAGCGCTGATCGCCGAGCTGCGCGCCTCTGGAGCCCGGGTGAATCTCATCCGCGACGGCGACGTTGCGCCGTCGATCGCTGCCTGCCAGCCGTCGACCGGCGTCGACATGCTGATGGGCATCGGTGGCACGCCCGAGGGGGTCATCTCGGCCGCCGCGATCAAATGCATGGGCGGCGCCATCCAGGGGCGCCTGTGGCCCCGGAACGAGGGCGAGCGCCAGGCGCTCGTCGACGGGGGTTTCGACCTCGACCGTGTGCTCTCTGCGGATGATCTCGTCGCCGGCGATGACGTGTTCGTGGCGGCGACCGGTGTGACGGGCGGGTCGCTGTTGCGAGGTGTACGAACGAGTGCCAGGGGGGTCGAGACGGAGTCGATCGTGATGCGATCGCGGTCAGGCACTGTGCGGCGCATCGCCGCCTACCATCCCGCCGACAAGCTGGCGAACCTACGAAAGGAACACTGATGGCGGCTGCTGATCTGAGCCTGAGCACGATTGCCCGGTCGATCGTCGCGGGCGGCAAGGGCATCCTCGCGGCCGACGAGTCGACGGGAACGATCACGAAGCGCTTCGACACGATCGCGGTCGAGTCGACCGACGAGAACCGGCGCGCCTACCGCAACCTCCTCTTCACGACGGGCGGGATGGAGGAGTTCATCGGCGGCGTGATCCTCTTCGACGAAACCATCCGTCAGCGGGCCGACGACGGAACCGCGTTCCCGGAGCTTCTTGCCGCCAAGGGTGTCGTGCCGGGAATCAAGGTCGACACCGGCGCCCAGCCGCTCGCGGCCACGGCCGGCGAGACGGTCACCGAAGGCCTTGACGGCCTCCGCAAGCGGCTCGCCGAGTACTACGAGTTGGGCGCCCGGTTCGCGAAGTGGCGGGCGACGCTGTCGGTCGGCGAGCGCCTGCCGAGCCGCTACTGCGTCCGGGTGAACGCTCAGGCGCTCGCGCGCTATGCGGCGCTGTGCCAGGAGGCCGGGATCGTCCCGATCGTGGAGCCCGAGGTGCTGATGGACACCGACCATTCGATCGACGCCTGCTACGACGCGACGGCGCGGACGCTGCAGGCCCTTTACGCCGAGCTTGCCGTGCAGCGCGTCGACCTCGAGGGGATCCTGCTGAAGCCCAACATGGTGATCCCGGGCAAGGGCCACGCCGACCAGGCGAGCCCGGAGCGCATCGCACGGGCGACGCTCGACTGCTTCCGGCGTCACGTCCCCGCGGCAGTCCCGGGCATCGTCTTCCTCTCGGGCGGCCAATCCGAGGTGGAGGCGACCGTCAACCTCGACGCGATCAACCGGCTCGACGGGCGGGTGTGGCCGCTTTCGTTCTCGTACGGCCGGGCCCTGCAGGCATCGACGTTGGCGGCGTGGCGAGGGCTCACAGAGAACGTGGAGGCAGCGCAGGCGGTGTTCCTCCACCGGGCGCGGTGCAACGCTGCGGCTGCCGGTGGGCGGTACGACGCACAACTCGAAGCGCTCGCGCCGGCGTAGCCGCTTCGGGGGCGTGCCGCGAGATCTCGACGCGGATCCCGCTCCAGTACAAATTCAAGCGGGGCTCCGCTGCTGCCGATGGCAAGGCCGTGGTTCTTGCGGCAGCCACTTCACCTCGCATTCGCGTGCGGTTCGAGCGTCCGGCCCCGGACGCCGTCGTCGAATGGCGCTTCGACGAGCTCGAGCGCGCCGGCCTCGACGCGCTCGATGCGATCAGGCTTGCTCTCGATCCCACGTTCGACATCGCCGCGTTGCGGACACTCGTCCGTCGCGGCTGCGACGCCGCACTCGCGGTGTGCATTCTTCGCTGACCTGTCACGTTCCGGTCACGTTCCGGTCACGTGCGAGAGGAGACCGTCGGCACCGAATCCCGAGTAGCGGTGAGCATTGCGGCCCACTCCGGAGTAGGCTGAACCGATGGGCGTCGTTGCCTACCGTACGGCCGACGAGCGCTTTCTCGGGCTACCCGGGTGGCCGTACGAACCCCGCTATGTCGAGCAGGACGGGTTGCGCCTGCACTACGTGGACGAGGGCGACGGTGCTCCGATCCTGCTCCTGCACGGCGAGCCGACCTGGGGCTTCCTCTACCGGAAGATGATCCCGCGGCTCGCCGAGGTCAGGCGCGTGATCGTCCCCGACTACTTGGGGTTCGGTCGCTCGGACAAGCCCGTGGAGCAGGCGTGGTACAGCTACGACCGCCATTTCGCCGCGGTCGAGCGCTTCGTCTGCGAGCAGCTCGACCTGCGTGGCGCCACCATCGTCGTGCAGGACTGGGGCGGGCCGATCGGCCTGCGACTGGCCGTCGAGCACCGGGAGCGGATCGAGCGCCTCGTCGTTTTGAACACCGGCATCGGCGCGCGTGTGCCCGGTGAGGCATGCCTGCGCTTCCAGGCGTTCGTGCGTCGCGTCGGCACGGACATCGAGCCCGGACGGCTCGTGCAGGTCTCCTGTGCGACGGAGCTCTCCGAGGAGGTGGTGGCGGGGTACGAGGCGCCGTTTCCGACGCCGGAGTCGAAGGCCGGCGTGC
>JANOUB010000138.1:0-1513 GCA_031416615.1 Thermoleophilia bacterium | reverse complement strand
GGTGGCGGCCCGAGCAACAGCGGATGGCCGCGCCGGAATGCCTTCAGGTCGGTGCCGTCGGTGAGCGCCACCTCGACCTGGACGACGACGTCGCCTTCTGCCACCGGCTCGGGCCGGGGGACGTCCTCGAGCCGCAGGTCGCCCGGGCCGTAGAAGACGAGCGCCCTCATCCGCGGGCTCGGTGACAGGCGTAGGGGCGACGCGCAGCGTCGACCTGTCTCCTGGGTGAAACGCTCACGGGACGAGCACCACCTTGAACGCAGCGCCCTCGCGGTGAAGCGCGAGCCCCTCGGCGAAGAGCTCGAGCGGGAGCACGGTCGGCTCGGGCAGATCGAGGGTGGGGAGGAGCGCCACGGCTTCGCGCATGTGTCTGGGCGTGGCCGAGCGCGACCCGATCACGGTCAGCTCGCGCCGGTACACATCGTCGACGGGAAGCGTTCCCGCGTCGGCGAACAGCAGCACGGTGCCGCCCGGCCCGACCGCCGCCAGTGCCGCATCGACGCCTCCCGGCGCGCAGAGGACGGCAGCGTCGACCGGGCCGTCGGGAGCGACGCCGGCGCGGTGCGGGTGCCGGTCGATCGCGAACACGGTGTCGCCGCGTCGCTCCAGCACGGCGCCGAAGAGCCGTCCGATGAAGCCGTTGCCGACGACGAGCACCCGGCCTCGTGGCACCCTCTCGGCTCCCCGCAGAACACATGCGAGCGGCTCCACGTACGTTCCGCGGGCGTCGTCGATCTCGGCGGGAAGCTCCACCCAGCCGACTGCCCGAACCTGCGCCGCGAAGCCGCCCGGAACGATCGTCGGGGCCGCAAACTGCTTGCAGGTCGACTCGTGCCCCACGAGGCAGCGGCTGCATTTGCCGCAGCCGGCGTGGTGGATCAGGGCCACGCGGCGGCCGTCGGCGGTCGAGGCGACGACCTCGTGCCCGAGCACGGTGCCGGCCGCGGCGATCCCGATCTTCTCGACATCCGATCCGCAGAGCCCGCAGGCGCGGACGTTCACAAGCTCGCCGGGAGGCGGAGGCTCCACGATGTCAGCGAGGCTGGGTTCTCCGTCGGACCCTAGGACAACCGCGCGCATCGGCGTATCGTAGATCTGGGGTCACGACGAAGACGGAGGAACGAGATGGCTGTGAAGCTCCACCGCTGCCCGGTGATGTGGCCGAAGACCGACAAGCATCCCTGCTGGAACGTTCAGATGGCGCTCGACGAGGCCGGCGTCGAGTACGAGATCGTGAAGGAGCCGTGGCTGCAGAAGGGCCGCCGCACGGCCGTGATCGAGCACACGGGGCAGAACAAGCTGCCCGCCGTCGAGTTGGACGACGGCACCTGGTACCGCGAGCAATCCGCCGACATGGCGAAGGCCATCCGCGCGGGCAAGCTCAGCGGTGACGCGAGCAGCTGACCACGGCTGCTGAAGGCGCTACAGTGTCCGCCGTACGGGGCCATAGCTCAGCTGGGAGAGCGCCTGGATCGCACCCAGGAGGTCAGCGGTTCGAGCCCGCTTGGCTCCA
>JANOUB010000137.1:0-8595 GCA_031416615.1 Thermoleophilia bacterium | reverse complement strand
TGAAGTTCTCGCGAAAGCGATCGAGGACGTCCCGCGCGCCGAGCGACCGCACGAGCTCGACGTCTTTCGTGTCGCACACCGCCGTCACCTCGGCCTCGAAGTGGTGCGCGAGGAGCTGGACCGCGGCCGTACCGATGGAGCCCGCGGCGCCGTAGACGAGGACGCTCTGCCGCCGCAGCGGAGACGCCGGTCGCAGGCAGGTAAGCGCGAGCAGCGAGCCGTCGGGGACGGCCGCCGCCTCGTCGAACGTCAGCCCTGTCGGCTTTTGTGCGATCGCGCCGCTCTGACGCACGGTCACGTACTCCGCGTTGGCGCCGCCCTCGATGCCGAACACCTCGTCACCGGCTCGAAACTCGGTCACGGCCGCGCCGACCTCCTCGACGCGGCCCGCGAACTCCGAACCCGCGATCGTCCGTCGCGGGCGGCGAATGCCGGTGAAGAGACGGGTGAACCGGTACTCGGCGCTGCGAACGCCCATGGCGTCGCCGCGGGTAACCGTCGAGGCGTGGACCCTGACGAGCACCTCGTCCTCCTTCGGCGCGGGCCGCTCGACGTCGCCGACGCGCAGCACCTCCGGAGGTCCGTATCG
Source organism: Thermoleophilia bacterium (assembly GCA_031416615.1). GTDB lineage: Bacteria > Actinomycetota > Thermoleophilia > Gaiellales > Gaiellaceae > Gaiella. The sequence continues at coordinate 8,006 of JANOUB010000137.1, read as the reverse complement.
GTCGTGGACGACTGCTCTCATGCGGTCACTTCCTCTCAGGGGTTCCGCTGGATCCGCTGGATGGGGGTGCCAGGCGTCCACGCCCGCCCGGCCCGGTAGAGCTCAGCGGGCCTGCCGCCGCCCCGCCCGGGTCGGGCCGTGCGGCCGGTCGGGATCACCCAACCGTCCTCGCCCACGAGGCTGCGGCGGAAGTTCGCGGCGTCGAGCTGCACGCCCCAGATCGCCTCGTACACCGCGCGGAGCTCGGCCATGGTGAAGGTCGTACCGACGAAGGCCGTCGCGATCCCCGAGACCTCGAGCTCGACCCGGACGCGCTCGACCGCGTCGCGGACGATTCGCACGTGGTCGAACGCGAGCTCGATCCTCCCCTCGAGGATGTCCGAGACGTGGACGAGCGCGGCGTGTGCTGCGTCGGTGCCGGCGACGATCGCTCCCACGTCGCGAGGGACGGCGAGGTACGCGACGGTGACGACGTTCATGCGCGGGTCCCGTCCGGGATCGCCGTAGGCGCCGAACTGGGTCAGCAGGCTTGGGACGTCGACGCCGGTCTCCTCGGAGAGCTCGCGTCTCGCCGCCTCGTTCAGCGTTTCTTCAGGACGCTTGAACCCACCGGGAATCGCCCACATGCCCTTGAACGGCTCCTGCCCCCGCCGGATGAGAAGAACGTGGAGCACGCCCTCGGCCATGGTCAGGATGACCACGTCCACCGTGACGGCGAAGGCCGGGAACGTGCTCGCGTCGTACCCGGGTGGGACGTTCGCCTCCCGCGTTCTTGTCACCATGACTCTTACCTTCGCACAAGGTTTTAGTCGTGTCAACCAAAACGCTCAGGAACGCGCGCCGGCTGCCACCCCTCAGGGATGTCCTGGCGCCGGGCGGCTTCGGCAACACGGCGGCCGACGCGCCCGCGAGGCACGTCTCAACGCGAAGAGCTCGGCCAGACGAGGCGGCGCTCTCCCAGCACGCTCTGTGACCAGGATCTGTGCCTCGACACCGGCTTCGGTTGGATCGAACCAGGGAATCGAGTCGTCACCATCCCGCGCTGCACGCAGCCGTCGCACGTAGTCCGTCAACGGCGCGACATGCGTCGCCTCGAGCAGCGCGAGCTTCCGGGGGATTTCTCCCGGGCTCGCGATTGGCTCGCGGACCGTCGGTTCTGACTTCGATCACGACTGGCCGAGCCTACGTCGCCCGAGGCTGGCACGGAAGCCGTCTCGCGCGGAAAAGGATCGGATCTCAAATCGTCGGCCAGGTGACGCTGTCGCCTACGATCAGCGCGTGAAGACTCTCCTGAACATCATCTGGCTTGTGTTCGCAGGCTTCTGGATGGCCGTCGGCTACCTCCTCGCCGCCGTGCTGCTCGCGATCACGATCATCGGCCTGCCGTTCGCCAAGCAGTCTCTCAAGCTTGGCCACTATGCGCTCTGGCCCTTTGGTCGCGCCCTCGTGCAGAGCCCCACGCGCCACAAGGGACTCAGCACCGTCGGAAACGTCCTCTGGTTCGTGCTCGCCGGCTGGTGGCTCGCGCTCGGGCATCTGATCACCGGCGTTGCGTTGTGCCTGACGATCATCGGGATCCCACTCGGGATCGCGGACATCAAGATGGCCGGCGCCGCGCTCGTCCCGTTCGGTCGGCAGGTCGTGAGAGCGAGCGAGCTGAACGCCGGCATGGCCGCGGCGTCATCGACGGTCACCGCGCCCGACTAGAAACCTCGAGCGGGATCAGCGAGGTGCGAGCAAGACCTCGTCGGCTGGATGCGTTGCACTGTTGAGCGGCCGGTTCGGCGCGGTGCCCGGACGCTCGAGCGGTCTCCGGCCGGATCCGTCGTGGCGGGCGAGGAACGAAATCCCTCGCCCGCCGTTCTTCGCGGTGCTACGAGATCCGCTCGATGGCGATGCGGGCGGCTGCGCCATCCCAGTCGTACTGTGGTCCGAGGTCGCCGCTACCGGTGATCCCCTCGTGAGGGCGGATGAGCGCACCCTCGGGATCGCGCTTGAACGGGTTGTTGCAACACGGCCCCGGGATCGAGGACGTGAGCTCGTTGTTCCGCTCACTGCCAGCGTCGTACGCCATTGTCTCGGACGTCGACCCGTTGGCGCGCAGATGGACGGAGTCGAGTCCGGTGAAGCCGTCGTTCGTGTTGACCAGCATGGTCAGGACCGAGAGCCGGTTGGACGCGCCGGAGGTCTGGACGGTGTACGAGCGCGTCACCCCGTAAAAGATTGGCCCCCCGGCGCCGGTAGCAACGGACTTCACACCCTCGAGGGTCGGCAGGGCCGACTCGAGCGGCGCATTGTTTGCATCCTCGGCGATGGCGGCCACGCCGTGACTCGCGATCTCGCCGACGCCCCAGACGTCGGCCTTGTTCGAGTGGACGACGAAGAGCGGCGGTGACAGCGGCTGCGAGCCTGGTCCGCCCGCGATGGGAGGAGTCAGGTTCGTGATCGTGACACGCCAGGTGTTCGTCCCGCCGCTGTCGCCACTGTCGTTGTCCGCCGACGCCGTCCCGACGGCGAGGGCAGCCGCGGCCAGGGCGACGAGCCCGAGCAGAATGAACGTACGCATCTGTGCCTCCTTGTTGCTGTTGACGTTGAGATCACGACGCTAGGAGGCAGGTCTTGCGCCGAGCTTTCGGGGCCCTTACGGAATCGTTAACGACGCAATCCTGCAGTGGAGCAAGGCTCAGGCGGCATCGTGGCCGCCGAGGTCGCAGCCTCGCTCCGGCTGTGCGTTGCCGCGGTCGAGCCGGAGATCGGCCGACGCACCGGACGCGGCTGGCGCCTCGACAAAGCCGACCGCAACGCACAGATAGACGTCGTCGTCGCCCTCGCGATGGGAGAGCGACGGGGTCGGTCTTCTTCGTTCCAGTTTGAGCAAACGCCGTCTCCCGTAAATATCGGCGTGGACACATCGGTGGACGGTCGTGTCCGAGCAGTCGAAGTGGCTGGCGGTCTTGCGTCCGCTGTAGCCGTGCACGAAGGCGATCAGATGGAACGACGAAGACCTGACCTTCGATCTTCACAAAAACGCGCCGGAGACAGGCAGGTGGAACGAAGAAGACCTGACCCCCGATCTGCAGCCAGAAGCGCCGACAGGGCTCGATCACCAAGGTCGGCAACAGCCACCTGCGCCGCCTGCTCGTCGGGGCTCATGCTCGACGCTTCGTGCTGTTCGCGCGGGCGGGACTAGATGCTCGCGTCCTCGATGGTCCGTTCGGCGGCGCCGGAGAGGGCCGCGATCTCGTCCTCGCTGAAGCCGACCAGCCGCTTGGCGGAGACGTTGACGAGGCGGCCGGAGCCCGTTTCGTCCACTCCGAGGCGGAGGAGCGGAATCGGCGATGACTCGCCGTCTGAGTCGTGGCTGCTCTTGAACTTCTCGAGCGCGCGGCGGGCTCTGGCGAACGCCTCGTCGTAGTCTTGGCCGGTCTGCTCCGCGAGCCAGCGTGCCCAGCGGAGGCCAAACTGGCCGTGGCTGACCTCGTCGGCCATCTCGTAGTCCTTGAACAGCGCAGAGAGGTCATCGCCGAGCTCGCGGAATGCTTCCCGGTGTTGCGTCTGGGTGTCGGTTGACACTTCGCCCTCGGCGATGACGTTGACCATGATCAGCTTTTCGAGCATCGTCGGCTGGCGCACGTATTCCTCGTATCCAGGTGCCTTGGCAGGAAAGGCGCCGATCTCGCCTCCGTAGCGCTCGAGCACGTTCAGCAGCAGCTCGACGTGCCGCGCTTCGTCCCAGGCGATCCGTGCCGACTCGAACGTGAACTGCCACGGCAACTCGCCGCCGAGCTCGTAGGCGTAGCGGCCGAAGATGTCGAGCGCCTCCGTCTCGCTGAAGACGAGGTCGTGCACGCAGCGCCGCATCGCCTCGTCGAATCCCTGCGGATAGGGCGGCATCGGTTCGTCGGGCCGGAGCTTCTCGACGGCTGCGGGCCAGACCGGTGAGGGCAGCTGTCCCGGCTCGCGTCCCACCCACTCGTCGACAGTGAAACCGCCGTCGTCCGCGTCGAGATCCCAAAGCTGCGCGTAGGTCACTTCCCCGCCTGGGGCACGGCGCCGCTCCGCAAGCAGCGCGAGGCCCGCCTCGAGGTGCTCCTCCTCCTCGCGGATGATCTGCCGCATCAGACGCACGCTTGGCTCGTCGACGTAGGGCGGGGCGGCGTCGAGGTGGCGGCGGTAGTCGGCGAGCAACGTGGGCTTGATAACGCGGAACAGCTGATCGAAGAAGGCGCCGGCATCGTCGAGGGCTTCGAGCGTCTTGAAGGCGGGCACCGTTCGCCGACGTAGCGAGTCGAGTCGCGCTTCCGCGACGCGCAGCTCGAGCAGACGCTGACCGAGCAGGCGAGCGTGATCAGCATCCTCGTAGAGCACGCGCGCCAGCGCCAGCTTCTCGGGCAGTTCCGGCGTGCGCGCGATCCAGGCGCCGACCAGCCGCGTCAGCTCGACCTCGACCGAATACAGGACCGCGACCTTGCGCGCGTTGTCGCGCACGTCGTGCAGGCTGTCCGGATTTGTGCGGCGGTAGTTCTTGACCATCATCGCCATCAGAGCCTCCCTTCACATCGAGTAGCTGAGCGTGAGCAGGCAGCGCGCGCCCTTCGAGCTGCGATAGCGATGCGGCAAGAGGGTGCCGAGTGATACGCCGAGCGCGCCCGCGAGTCGCCACAACGTCTCCAGCGACGAGTTCGCGGCGCCGGCCTCGATCATCGAAAGGCTCGCCTTCGAGACCCCGCTGCGCGCCGCCAGCGAGAGCCGAGTCGCATCACGATGACCGCGGAGCGAGCGACCCAGCTGCGCCGCCGGCTCAACCACTAGCGCCGTCTCCATCTTCCCAAGATACGGAACGAGCGGTCAGCATGTCAAACGCCGGCCGAAAGGACGCCTTCGCTGCGCGGCGGCAATCGCTCGGCTTGTCGTCTACAACGGCGTCATGAGTGGTCGACGCTGCCCTTCTCCCACGGCTCTCGGCGGGGCCACCAGGGCGGAACCGTCTATACGCCTCGCGTCGAGGAAAGTAGGCGCTGTCAGCGGGGATCGGCTCCGAGTCCTAACGCGATTCGCTCGTGTCGCGGTCCCGGCTCACCGCCCGCGTCTTCGACCGTCGCCAGCACTGACAACGCCAGACCTTCGTGACCCGTCTAGTTTGTGGAGCGACGGGTCAGGTCTTTTTCGTTCCAGCTTGAGCAAACGCTGTCTCCCGTCGATACCGGCGTGGACACATCGGGGGACGGTCGTGTCCGAGCAGTCGAAGTGGCTGGCGATCTTGCGCCCGCTGTAGCCGTGCACGAAGGCGATCAGATGGAACGACGAAGACCTGACCCTCGATCTTCACAAAGACGCGCCGGAGACAGGCAGGTGGAACGAAGAAGACCTGACCCCCGATCTGCAATGATCGGGCGGTGGGACGGCCACTCCTTGCGTTGCTCGGTGCAGTCGTCGCTGTGGCGTGGGCCGCCGCTGCGTTGGCCGCGTCGGGGGCCGGGGAGTCGTCCGGGTGTCGGTGGGCGTGGCGCGTCGAGCAGGACCGTCTTCACGGCCCCGAACTCGCCGACGTCGTCGCGGTGTCGGCTTCTGAGGCGTGGGCGGTCGGGTGGACGGCTTCGGGCAGCTCGGAGGCGAATAGCCGCCCGGCGATCCTCCGCTGGGACGGACGCCGGTGGGCGGCGTCACCGACGGGCTTCGCCGACTACGGCCAGCTCTACGCGGTCGATGCTTCTGGTCCCGACAACGTTTGGGCGATCGGATCGAGCGGCGGGCGGGAGACGGCCCTCGTTCTTCACTGGGACGGGCGGAAGTGGACACGCGTTTCCGTCCCGGACGGAGACACGCTGGAACTCGCGGCGGTGGCTGTGGTGTCTGCCGATGACGTCTGGCTCGGGCGACAGAACTTCCGCTTCGAGGACGAAGCGCCCACCTTTCAGCATTGGGACGGGCGTCGCTGGACGTCCTGGCACGAGGATGTGGTGGGGGTTTCCGACTTCGCCGTCCTGAGCGCGACAGACATCTGGGCCGTCGGTGAACGAGGCGCGATCTCCTCGAGCGAGATCGACCCGGTCGTTTTGCGCTGGGAAGGGAGCCGGTGGACGGAGGTGCCGACGCCCCACAGGAGCGGCTACGACACTCTCTCGGCGATCGACGCACGTACGTCGAGTGACGCCTGGGCGGTCGGAACACGGATCCAGCGGTGGGACGGTTCCCGCTGGCGGGTGCAAGCGATGACGCCGCGGACAAGCATCGCTGTCGCCGACCGTGGCCGAGTCCACGCTGTCGGATCGGGCTCTAAGAACGGAATCGTGCGTCCACTGGTGTCGGAGTGGGACGGCCGCTGGTCGACGACCACGCTTCCCGGCCGAGGGTCGCTTGCGTCAATCGCCCGGGTACCGGGCAACGGACTCCTCGCTGTGGGCGGCACGCGCACCGGACCGCACGCGGTGACGAACACGCTGATCGCGCGCTTCTCCTGCCGCTGAGTCGGCTAATCACACGGCCACCTGCGGTGGTCCGGCGCAGGCGGCACGATGCGCGAGGCGTCCGTGTTCACGCGAACCGACCCGCCGACCCCTCGAACGAGCGAAGCTGCGACATCGGTGCCCAGTTCGCGCGACGGCGTATAGCAGACGTTCGTTTGCTGTACGTGCGCTCGTGCCTAAGGGCCTATCCCGGAAGGAGGGACCCGGTCGTTGACGTTGAAGTCTTCCTTGTCATCCGATGAGGGAGGTAGATGGTGGGTCTTGTGTCCAGGGACGATGGTTGGCGGATGCCGGATTGGTTGTGGGAGCGGATCGAGCCGCTTTTGCCGCCGCCGCCGTTTCACCCGTTGGGTTGTCACCGTCCTCGCGTGGCTGACCGTGACGCGATGGACGCGATCCTGTTGGTGCTGCGCACCGGGATGCAGTGGAACGCGCTCAACGCGGCCGGCGGCTGTTCTTCGTCGTCGGCGCATCGGCGTTTCCAGGAGTGGGAGCAGGCCGGCTTCTTCCATGAGGTTTGGCGGCAGGGATTGTTGGACTACGACGAGGTGGTGGGGATCGACTGGGCCTGGCTGGCGGCCGACGGCGCGATCACGAAAGCACCGTTGGGTGGGCCTGCGACGGGCTCGAATCCCACTGACCGGGCTAAAAAGGGGCGAAACGTTCGGTTCTCAGCGAGGGAGCAGGGGTCCCGATCGGTTTGGCGCAGGACGGCGCCAACCGCAACGACCACCTCCTCCTGAAGGGCACGCTCGACTCGATCCCGATCGAGCGGCCGCAGCCGAGCAAGACCTCAGCGCAGGGCATCTGTCTCGACCGCGCCTACGACAACGTCGGCTCACGCGAGATCGTCGCCGCCTACGGGCTCACGCCGCACATCCGCAGCCGCGGCGACGAGATCAAGCTGAAGGCCCAATCCCCCGGCTGGAAAGCGCGCCGCTGGGTCGTCGAAGCGACCCACTCCTGGCTCAACCGCAACCGCGCCATCCTGATCCGCTGGTCGAAGAAAGAAGAGAACCACCTCGCCCTCCTCCAACTCGCCAGCGGCCTCATCGCCTTCAAGAAAGCGAACACCGCCCGACTCGCCCTCGCCCAAACGGGATAGGCCCTAAGCCTGGATCCACCGTTTTGCGCGGGCGTTGCATCTCCGTACCGAAGACTGCCAGGCCGCTCCCCGTCCGGGTGGGTCCCGTTTCTTCCCTTCGGGGTGGTCCCACCCGGACGGTGCGCTCCGCGCGGGGAAGGAGTGATGAAGGCTCCCGGCCTGCATCAATCCTTCCCCGCACGTCCTGACGAGCCGGACGAGCGCCTCGCGATCACGCAAAACGGTGGATCCAGGCTACGTGCTTGCGCCGCGAGGGGTAGCCGAGGCAGGCATGGTGGCTACAATCACGAAGATGGTATTCGCGATCGATGACCCACTAAGTACCAATGCCGAGCCTGCCCCGGATCACACGCAGGACCCGCGGCCGCGGAACGGCGGCCGTTGCCGCGCGCACCTCGCCCGTTCGCGAGCTCAGCGCTAGCGGGCTCACCTGG
>JANOUB010000136.1:0-2808 GCA_031416615.1 Thermoleophilia bacterium | reverse complement strand
GGTCGGAGGCGGGCATGTCGCGTTCGGGACCAAAGCATTCGCCAATGTGGCGATCTTGCGCCTGCTGCGGGAAGAGGGCATCGGAGCCGACGTCGCCTCGGCGGGGGAGTTGGCGTTCGCCCGCGCTGCCGGTTTCCGAAGCGACGAGCTCGTCGTGCACGGAAACAACAAGGATGACGCCTTCCTACGCGATGCAGCCGGCGAGGGCGCAACGGTCGTCCTCGATGCGCCCGACGAGGCCGTTCTCGCGGCCGCTGCCGGTGTGCGCCGCGTGCTCGTGCGCGTCACGCTCGGGGTTGACGCCGACACGCACGAGGCCATTCGGACGGGGCACCACGGCTCGAAGTTCGGCCTCCCCCCGGCCCAGGCGAAGACGCTGATCGAGGATGCGCTCGCGCGCGGGCTCGACGTGCTCGGGCTTCACGTGCATGTCGGGTCGCAGCTCGCAGACTTCGATGCCCAGGCGGAGACGATCGTCCGGCTCGCGTCGTTCGCAGCATCATGCCGTGATGCCATGGGCTGGACGGCGAGGATCGCAGACCTCGGCGGCGGCTTCGGGATCCGCCACCATCCCGACGAGCACGTCGCCGACGCGGCGTCGCTTGCCGCGTCGGCGACGGCGATGGCGCGCACGGCGTTCGCGGAGGCAGGGCTACCTGAACCTGCGGTGTGGCTCGAGCCCGGCCGATCGCTCGTCGGGCATGCCGGCGTGACGCTCTACCGGGTCGGAGCCGTGAAGCGCCTCCCAGGACGAACGTGGGCGGCGATCGACGGCGGCATGTCCGACAACCCCCGACCCCAGCTCTACGACGCGCGCTACACGGCGCTCTCGGCGGCTCGCGCCGGTGAGGCGCCGGACGAGGTCGTCTCCGTCGCGGGCATGCACTGCGAGTCCGGCGACGTGCTCATCGACGACGTCTCCCTCCCTTCGCCGCGGCGTGGCGACCTGCTCGCCGTGCCCGCCACCGGCGCGTACACGCTGACGATGGCCTCGAACTACAACGGTGTCACCCGGCCCGCAGCCGTGCTCGTCCGCGACGGCGAGGCGCGGCTGATCAGGCGACGCGAGACCGTCGACGGGCTCCTCGCGCACGAATGCTGAACGATGGCGAGCTGCGCACGGCCGCCGTGCTCGTGCCGGTCTACCGTGACGGGGACGGAGAGCTCCGGCTCGTGCTCGTCGTCAGGGCCGACGACGGAGGCATCCACGGCGGCCAGCTCGGGCTCCCCGGAGGCAAGCCCGAGCCGGCCGACGCGAGCCTGCTCGCCACGGCTCTGCGCGAGGCGCAGGAGGAGGTCGGGCTCGACCCGGGCGCGGTCGACGTGCTGGCGACGCTCGACCCTCTCGACACCCGCACAACCGGCTGGCGCGTCCACCCGTTCCTGGGCCAGGTCCCGGCTGACACGGCCTGGCGCCTGCAGGAGCACGAGGTCGTCGGTGTGCTCACCCCTGCCGTGCGCACGCTCGCCGACCCCGCCTCGCGCAGAACGCTCCCGTTTACGTCGATGCGGTTCCCCGAGCCGCTGCTCGTCGAGGGGATCGACATCGAGGGCCATGTCCTCTGGGGCATGACGTTACGGCTGCTGGACGACCTCGTGCCGCGGCTGCTCGCCGGCGAGTGGGACGTCTGAGCGAACACAGTGGCCCCCGCTCGTCAACGCAGTGGAGACGCGACGCACCCCGTCGCCGGAAAGGGCGCAAAGGCAGGAGCCGAGCGATCCGATCGACGGGACCGAGCCCCTCGGAAACTCCCTTGGGACGACGCAGATACCGCCAGGCGCTGTCGCCTCGCGATTCGGTGACCGCCAGAGGCGTCAGGCCGGAGGGCCGTCGGGCACGGCGCCGAGCTGCTGCATCATCGTCATCGTGTCGAAGACTCCCCAGTGCTCGGACGCGAGTCCGTCGTCGCCGAAGCGAATGATGTCGATGAGCTGTACGTCGATGGCCTTACCCGTTGCCGGCATGCCCATGAACTCGCCCTGATGGGTTCCGGTCGCCCTCGAACGAGCGACGACCTTGTCACCACTCGTCAGAATGTCCTCTGCGTCGATCCGCAGGTCGGGGAACGCTGCGATGTACATCCGGAAGAAGGACTTGACCCCCTCCTTCGTCGGCGCAAGGCCGGGCAGCTCCTCATGGTCGACGAAGTCGTCGGCGACCCGATCGCCAAAACCATCGACGTCGCCGGCGTTGAGAAGGTCGTACATGCGCCGCATCGTGGCTGCGTGATCCATCGTTTCCCTCCTTGGACGGGTGGTGCGGCGATCATAGGGCTACTGAGCTGAGCCCGCGCACGTTCGCACGTTCGGGCCGGTGTTCGGGATGCCACGCGGCTGTGCGACCCCGACGCTTCTGCGTGACCGCGACCTCGCCGGGCAGCGCGGGCGTCGTCGAGCCACGCCACCGTGCCACAGCCCGTGCCCTGCGACGTCGTGTGCAATCACCAGGTGGGTGGTCCGAGACCAACCTCGCGTCGTCCGCGGCTCCGCGTGGGTGTCCCGATCTCCACCGACCCCGGAAAGCCAATCCGGCCCTCGACGGACAGTCCTCTCGCTTGCGCAACGGTACTTACGCCAGATCGAATCCCGTCTCCGCCGTGGGCCGTGCTTCACAACTGCGCACTGTCTCAGCCAGCGTGTCTGCGCCGGAGCTCCTCCTCGACCCGGTCGGGATCGAGGCCGCGCGCTGCGAGAAGCACATAGCTGTGGAACCAGAGGTCGGCGAGCTCCTCCACGAGGCGCTCGTCGGAGTCCGAGACGGCGGCGAGCGCGGCCTCGACGCCTTCCTCCCCCACCTTCTGCGCCACG
>JANOUB010000135.1:0-10959 GCA_031416615.1 Thermoleophilia bacterium | reverse complement strand
TCGGCGTCCGCATCTTTCTTCCCCTGAGGGGTGCGTGGTGCGGAGCCGGCCCGGCCGTGGCGAAGTGTCAGGCTTGGAGGCGATCATCCGAACCGGATCGATCGCGATGACCAGCGCCTGCGTCGGTGCGCAGCGGACTGCTGACGGTGGTCGGCTGTGCGCCAAGGACAGGTCCTGACCGGGGGCGCGCCGGTTCCCCGTGGCGCGTTGAGGGCATGCGCTACACTTCGCCGCCGTGTCCGGGGACAGAATCACACTCGAGGTCAAGGAACGCGGTGCCGATCAGCTCGGCACGCGCAACGTCAAGCGCCTGCGGCGCCAGGGTCTGATACCCGGTGTGCTCTACGGGAGGGCGAACAAGGCGTTCATCGTCGGTGAGCGCGAGTTGCGCATTGCCCTGACCGGCCCCTCGGGACTGCACGCGATCGTGGACGTCGTGATAGATGGTCACAAGACTCCGCATCACGCCGTGCTGAAGGACTACCAACAGCATCCCGTCCGGGGAACGATCACGCATGTCGATTTCCACGAGGTGCGCCTCGACCAGCCAATTCAGGCGACCGTTGTCGTGCAGCTCGTCGGTGAGGCGCCGGGAGCGAAGGTCGGCGGGGTCGTCCAGCAGGTCGCACGCGAACTCCGCGTCGAGGCGCTGCCGTCGGCGATCCCGGAGCACATCGAGGTCGACCTCAGTGGCCTCGAGCTTGGTGAGAGCCTTCGGCTGCAGGACGTTGCACCGATCGCCGGGGTGACGTTCCTCGACGACGCTTCCGAGACCGTGATCGCCAACTGTTCGAGCCCGCGGGGCCTCACCGAGGCCGAAGAAGCCGCAGACGAGGCGCTCGCCGCCGAGGCTTCTGCAGACTCTGCCGCTCAGGCGGATGCCGTCGAACCAGACGAGGAGTAATCCTTGCCACTCTTCCGTCGAGGCGAGTCAGCCTCGACGCTCGATCTGCTCGTCGTCGGGCTCGGGAACCCGGGTCGGCGGCACGAACGCGACCGTCACAACGTCGGTTTCATGGTCGTCGACGAACTCGCGCGTCGTCACAGCGGAACGTTCAAGGGCAAGTTCAGCGGCCGCATTGCTGAGGTTCGCGTGGCCGAAGGACGTCTCGCGCTTCTCAAGCCGGGCACGTACATGAACGACTCCGGCCGCTCCGTGCAGCCTGCCGCCGCGTTCTACAAAACGCCTCTCGAGTCTCTACTCGTCGTCCACGACGAGGTCGATCTCGAGCTCGGCCGGATCCAGTCTCGCCTCGGCGGCGGTCTCGCCGGGCATAACGGCCTTCGTTCGATCGCGGGTCGGCTCGGTAGTCCGGACTTCCTTCGCCTCCGTGTGGGCGTCGGTCGGTCAGGGCGAGGCGATCCCCGCGATGTCGCCGACTTCGTGCTGGCCCCGTTCGCACCCGAGGACGACGCAGCTGCGATTGTCGATCGCGCGGCTGACGCCGTGGAGTCTCTCGTCGCGGTCGGTCTCGACGAGACGCAGCGCCGCTTCAACTGACACCTCTCGGCCCATCAGGGTCGATCGCGGCACCCGTGGCGAAGCGGTGGAGGGCATGTCACGAAGTTGGCATAGAGGTGGCGCAAACCCGTCGCACCTCGCCCGCTACCGTGGCTTCAGGGGCACCGAGGTGCCCCCCTGGGGGAGGTTGGGGGGAGGTTGGGGCCACGGCTCGAGGGGGGCGCTACGATAGCCTCGCGGGGCTCGGTTCTCGCTGTTTGCATGGACCCGACACCCCTTCACGCCTTCATCGCGGAGCTCGCTGCCAGCGATCGGTTCCAGGCGTTCACGAAGTTCCTGCCGGGTCGGGCGCGCGTGTCGGAGTCCGCGCTGCCACTCGTGCTCGCCGCGCTCCACGAGGAACTCGGCCGCGGGGTGTTGATCCTTCTCCCCGAGGACGCGGACGCGCGGGACGCGGCCGAGGGCGCGTCGTGGTTCCTCGGCCCCGACCGCGTTGCGCTGCTCCCGAGCCGAGGCGTCTCACGCGCCTCGGGACTCGAGCCACCGCCGCATCTCGTCGGCGAGCGCGCCCGCGCCCTCGACGTCCTCGTCGCAGGCGGGCTCGTCTGCGCGTCGGCAGCCGCGCTGGCCGAGGGGATGCCCCCGCCGGAAGCGCGGCCACGAGCGCTGCGGCTCGTCATCGGCGAAGAGCCAGGTCTCGACGGCCTCGCCCAGGCGCTCATGAGCTCCGGCTACGAGCGCGTCGACCGGGTCGATGAGCGCGGGCAGTTTGCCGTCCGCGGGGGCATCGTCGACATCTTCCCGTCGACCGGCCGCGAGCCGCTACGCGTCGAGTTGTTCGGCGACGAGATCGAGCAGGTACGCGCGTTCTCGCCGTTCACCCAGCGGGCATTGCACCCGATCAGCGAGGCGACTGTCTACCCGGCGGCGGAGCGCCGAGGCGAGAGCACCGATCCCGAGACGGTGGCCCACCTCTGGGAGGACGAGAGCGGCTCCGTCGGGCGGCCGTCGGCGACACCGAATGACCTCGTCCCGCCGATCGGCCGCTCCCCCGACTTCGTCTGGCAGCCCGACGAGGTTCGCGCCGTCTGGGACGAGGAGGGGTTCTTGCCTGTCTCGCTCGACGGAGTAACCGAGCTCGACCCGTTCCCGCGCGGACAGGCGTTCCAGTTCGAAGCGCAACGCCCGGCCATCGCCGCCCGGGGCCTTTCCGAGGCGGAGAACGAACTCGCCGGGTTCGTGCGCTCCGGCAACCGGGTCGTTGTCACCTTCCCTCATCGCGGCGAGGCGCTGAGGCAGGGCGGCCTGCTGCGGAAGGTGGAGAGCACCATTCACCCCGACGGCGCTGCGCTCCCACGGGAGGCGGCCGTCCGGTTCGCCGTTTCGCCGGCGCGCCGCGGATTCGTCTGGCGTGAGCTCCGCCTCGTCCTCCTGCCCGACACGCAGGTGTTCCGCAAGCGGCCTCCACGGGCCGACGCTCGCCTAGGACGCGCTCTCGCTTCGTTCGCCGACTTACGCATCGGTGATTTCGTCGTGCATGAGGATCACGGCGTCGGCAAGCTCCTCGGCTTCGAGACCAAGGCCGTCGCCGGTGTCACTCGCGACTACCTCTTCCTTGCGTTCCGCGGCGAGGACAGACTCTACGTCCCGCACGAGCAACTCGGCAAGCTCTCCCGCTACATCGGCGCGGACGCGAAGTCGCCGACCCTCTCGAAACTTGGTGGCAAGGCCTGGCAGAACCTCAAGACCCGGGCGCGCGAGTCCGTGCGGGAGTTGGCGGGTGAGCTCCTGGCGCTCTACGCGCAGCGGCAGCGTGCCGAAGGGGCCAGCTTCGACCTTGAACACGAGTGGCTCGAGAGGCTCGAGGCGTCGTTCCCTTATCGCGAGACCGACGACCAGGCTCGGGCGATCGAGGCTGTCAAGGAGGATCTGGAGTCCACTCGGCCCATGGACCGGCTCGTCTGCGGCGACGTTGGCTTCGGCAAGACAGAAGTTGCGGTGCGGGCCGCCTTCGCCGTAGCAATCAACAATCGGCAGGTGCTCGTTCTCTGCCCGACGACGATCCTCGCCGAGCAGCATTGGAACACGTTCCGCGAGCGCTTCCGCGACTTCCCGCTCAACGTCGAGATGGTGTCGCGCTTCCGCAAGCCGGCCGAGACGAAGAAGGTTCTAGCCGACTTCGCCGCCGGCAAGGTCGACGTTCTCGTCGGGACCCATCGCGTCCTCTCGCGCGACGTGATCCCGAAGGAGCTCGGCCTCGTCATCCTCGACGAGGAGCAACGCTTCGGCGTTGCCCAGAAGGAGCTCCTTCGCTCGCTCCGGCTCGAGGTCGACGTGCTCGCCCTCTCTGCAACGCCGATCCCGCGCACGCTTCACATGTCGCTCGCGGGTCTCCGCGACATCTCGATCATCGAGACTCCGCCCGAGGGGCGCCGGCCGATCCGGACGAGCGTGGGGGAGTACGACGAGGAGCTGATCAGGGTCGCCCTGGAACGAGAGCACGCCCGCGGTGGGCAGGCGTTCTATCTCCACAACCGCGTCGACACGATCGAAGAGATGGGCGAGAAGCTGCGCCAGCTCTGTCCCGGACTCCGGTTCCTCGTCGCGCACGGGCAGATGAGGGAACGCGATCTCGAGGAGCGTATGCACGCGTTCCTCGCGGGCGACGCGGACGTTCTCGTCTCCACCACGATCATCGAATCGGGCATCGACATCCCGCAGGCCAACACGCTCATCGTGGAGCGCGCCGACACTCTCGGACTCAGCCAGCTCTACCAGATCCGCGGTCGCGTCGGCCGCTCCGACGTCACTGCCCACGCCTACCTCTTCTATCCCGACGCCAGCGAGTTGACGCCTGAGGCGCGCTCGCGGCTCGCGACTCTCGCCGACCACACGGAACTCGGGGCCGGCTTCCAGATCGCAATGCGAGACCTCGAGATCCGGGGTGCAGGCGACCTGCTCGGTGCCGAACAGTCAGGTCACGTTGCAGCCCTCGGGTTCGAACTCTATGTCGAGATGCTCAACGAAGCCGTGGCAGAGCTCTCCGGACGGGCGCGCGCTGCCGTCCGGCCCGTGCGCGTCGACGCACGCGTCGACGCCTTCATCCCGGCCTCGTACGTCGCCTCCGAGGCACTGAAGATCGACATGCATCGTCGCCTCGCGCTCGTCGAGCACGACGACGAGCTCCGCGAGCTCCGCGCCAGCATCGAAGACCGCTACGGACCCCTGCCGGAGCCCGTCGAGAACCTGTTCTCGATCCAGGAGGCGAAGTTGAAGCTCGCTCGGATCGGAGCCGATTATCTCGTGTATCGCGGCGGCCGCGCCACGGTGGGGCCGCTGATGCTCGGCTCGGACGAGCTGCGAGCACTTCGCGCGACCGCCGATACCATCGTGTACACACAGGCCAAGCGCGAAGTCAGTCTCCGCACGGAGAATCTCGAGGGGGCGCTCGGCCTTGCCGATGCTATAGTCGCGGCGCGTTCGACCGCCTGAGCCGCCGCTATGCCGAGGGCGCGTGCGACGGATCCGAACAGACCGCAACTGCGAATTAACGTGCCCTCGTCTATACAACCTGAGTCCCTGTCCAGCCGCGCCCACAAGAGAGCCATTCTTCACATGAAACCCATCCGCGTTGCCCTCTCCGTTCTCGTCCTTCTCGCTGTGCTCGTCGCGACCGCCTGCGGAGGTAATGACCAGAGCGTCCCGGCGGACGCCGTCGCCGTCGTCGAGGGCACGCCGGTCACAAAGACGGACCTCGACGCGCTGCTCGGTCGGGCGAAGAAGTCGTACACGACCCAGAAGCGGGACTTCCCGAAGGCCGGCACGGCCGAGTATCAGGCGCTGCAGACGCAGGCGGTTGCCTTCCTCGTCCAGCGCGCCCAGTACGAGAAGCAGGCTGACGAGCTCAAGATCACCGTCACGGACAAGGAGCTCCAGGACCGGGTCGACCAGGTCAAGAAGCAGTACTTCGCCGGCAGCCAGGCAAAGCTCGACAAGCAGTTGCAGGAACAGGGCTACACGAAAGAGTCGTTCCGGGCCGACATCGAGGCGCAGTTGCTCTCCGAGAAGATCTACGACGAGGTGACGAAGGGCGCCAAGGTCACCGACGCCCAGGTCACGACGTACTACAACGAGAACAAGAGCCAGTACTCCGTCGCCGAGAGTCGCGACGTTCGTCACATCCTCGTCAAGACGAAAGCCGAGGGCAACAAGATCTACGACGAGATCAAGGCCGGCGGGGACTTCGCGGCACTGGCCAAGAAGTACTCGCTCGACCCCGGCTCGAAGGCCAAGGGCGGCAAGCTGACGATCACGCGTGGCCAGACTGTGGCGCCGTTCGACACGACGGCGTTCCTGCTGACGACGAACGAGGTCTCACGTCCCATCAAGACCGAGTTCGGGTACCACGTGATCCAGCCGATTGCAGCCGTCAAGCCCGCCACGACGACGCCGTTGAAGGACGTCAAGGTGCAGATCAAGGCTCAGCTCCAGGAGAAGGCGAAGAACGACGCGATCACGAAGTGGACGGCCGAGACCAAGAAGAGCTTCGCGTCGAAGACCGCCTACGCGACGGGGTTCGCTCCGCCGGCTGAGGCGACCGGCACGGCAGCGACGACAACCGGCTGACGCGGTGCCGCTCGCCGAGGCGCTCGTCGAGTTGCAAGCGCTGACGAAGCGTCTGCGCCGAGACTGCCCCTGGGACCGTGAGCAGACGGCACGCACGATCGTTCCTCACACCGTCGAAGAGGCCTACGAGGTGGCCGACGCCGCCAATGACGGCGACCCTGCCAGGCTCCTCGACGAGCTCGGCGATCTGCTGTTCCAGACCTACTTCCTGGCGCTGCTGCTCGAAGAGCAGGGCGACGGCGACCTCGAAGCGGTCGCCCGGGCCGTGCACGCGAAGCTCGTGCGCAGGCACCCCCACGTGTTCGGTGACGCCGAGGCCGAGACGGCGGGTCGCGTGCGCGAGCGGTGGGAGGCCATCAAGACCGAGCAGGAGGGGCGTTCGGGCGTCTTCCACGACGTGCCGGAAGCTCTCCCAGGCTTGCTCCACGCACGCAAGGTGCAACGCCGGGCAGCAGCTGTCGGGTTTGACTGGCCCGACCTCGCCGGGCCGCTCGCCAAGGTGCGAGAGGAGATCGCAGAGATCGAGGTGGAGCTCGCCCGCACCGGTCGGCCAGCGCCGGAGACGGAGGCCGACCCACTGGTGTTCGCGGAGCTTGGAGATCTCCTCTTCACCGTCGTCAACCTTGCACGTGTCGTCAACGTCGACCCGGAACTTGCCTTGCGCGCCACGAGCAAGCGGTTCGTCGCCCGGGTCGAGCTCGCCGAGCGACTCGCTGCGGCGGCCGGGGAGACGTGGGCCGAGCTCGATCTCGACGCACAGGAGCGCTGGTACGTCCGTGCAAAGGAGCGGCTCGCGACGGAGCGTCAGACACAAACGTAGGGGGGCGTCAGACACGAACGTAGGGGTGTCTCCCCTGCCTTTTAGGGAGACACCCCGCTTGGGTGCGCTAGCGGATTCGAGATCTTGCAGGAAGGAAGCAGCCCAGATCTGCAAACAGAAATACGCCTGCGGAGCTCGCGGTATGCTCTTCCACCGCGAGCCATGAGCAGGCCCGTGGGCGGGCCTCTTCAGGGGTCTTCGCGATCGAAGGCGAAGCCCAGATCTGCAAACGGAATGAAGCCTGCGTAGCTCGCGGTATGCTCTTTCACCGCGAGCTACGCAAGCTCACCGCGAACGCCGCAGGCTACTCTCTCTGCGTGAGCACCATCGTCCATGTCCACGCTCGGCAGGTACTCGACTCACGTGGCAACCCGACCGTCGAGGTCGAGATCGGCCTCGAGTCGGGTGCGTTCGGGGCCGCCGCGGTCCCGTCGGGCGCCTCGACCGGCGAGCACGAAGCTGTTGAGCTCCGCGATGGCGGCGACGCCTGGCTCGGCAAGGGCGTCACCCGCGCCGTCGCCCACGTCAACGGCGAGATCACGGATTGTGTCAGCGGCATGGACGCCCGCGAGCAACGCGAGATCGATGGCGCCATGATCGAGCTCGACGGAACGCCCACCAAGGCGCGCCTCGGCGCGAACGCCATCCTCGGCGTCTCACTCGCTGTTGCAAAGGCAGCCGCCTCAGACGCGGACCTACCGCTGTACCGCTGGCTCGGGGGCAGCAACGCTCATGTTCTGCCCGTGCCGATGATGAACGTCGTCAATGGCGGTGCCCACGCCCAGAACTCGCTCGACTTCCAGGAGTTCATGCTCGTGCCCGCCGGGGCGGCATCGTTCTCCGACGCCGTTCGTGTCGGCGTCGAGTGCTACCACGCACTCAAGGCTCTCCTCCAAGAGCGCGGCCTCTCGACGAGCGTCGGCGACGAGGGCGGCTTTGCTCCCGACCTCGGGTCGGCGTACGACGCCTGCGAGGCGATCCTCGAGGCTGCTGAACGGGCCGGCCACCGCGACAAGGTCGCGATCGCGCTCGATCCCGCGACCAGCGAGCTCTACCGCGATGGCGCCTACGTTCTCGAACGACAAGGAGGCACACTCGACGGGAACGGGATGATCGATCTGTGGGCCGACCTCGCCGACCGCTTCCCGATCGTGTCAATCGAGGACGGCCTGGCCGAGAACGACTGGGCCACCTGGCAGACGCTAACCGACCGCCTCGGCGGTCGCGTACAGCTCGTCGGCGACGATCTGTTCGTCACGAACGTCGACTTTCTCCGCCGAGGCATCGAGGAGAAGGTCGGCAACGCGATCCTCGTCAAGGTCAACCAGATCGGCTCGCTCACAGAGACGCTCGACGCGATCGAGCTCGCGCAACGCAACGGCTATGCCACGATCATCTCGCACCGCTCCGGCGAGACAGAGGACGCCACGATCGCCGACATTGCCGTCGCCACGGGCAGCGGTCAGATCAAGACCGGCGCACCGGCGCGCTCGGATCGCACAGCCAAGTACAACCAGCTGCTCCGCATCGAAGATCAACTCGGAGCTCAGGCTGTCTACCCCGGCTGGAATGCGTTCCCGCGGCACACAGCCGCCGCCTGACGATGCACGTTCGCCGCACGAAGATCGTCGCCACGATCGGCCCTGCCTCATCGTCGCCCGAGGCGATCGCGGCCCTGATCGCCGCCGGGATGGACGGGGCGCGGCTCAACATGTCGCACGGCAACCACGACGACCACAAGACCCGTGCCGCGCTCGTGCGCGACGCCGAGGCGGCGGCGGGAAGGCCGATCGCCCTGATCGCCGACCTACAGGGGCCAAAGCTCCGTGTCGGCGATCTCGACGCGCCCGTCAAGCTCGAGCGGGGCACCACCGTGGTTATCGCGGGTGAAGACGCAGCGCAGGCCGGCGACCTGCCGATCAGCCCCGCCGTCCTCGGCTCGGTCCTCCAGATCGGCAACGACGTGCTGATCGACGACGGCAGAGTAAAGCTCCGTGTCGAGGCGGTCGAGCGCGGCCGAGCTCGCTGCGAGGTGATTGTCGGGGGTGTCGTCTCCTCCCACAAGGGCGTCAACCTCCCCGGCGTGCCGCTCCCGATCCCCTCGATCACTCGCAAGGATCTCGACGATCTCGAGTTCGCAATGGATCTCGGCGTCGACTTCGTCGCTCTTTCGTTCGTCCGCTCCGGTTCTGACGTCAGGGCTCTCCGTACCCTGATCGAGGCTCGCGGCTCAACCGCTCACGTGATCGCCAAAATCGAAAAGGCCGAGGCGATTGCCGCACTCGACGAGATCCTGGCCGAGTCGGACGCGGTCATGGTCGCGCGCGGCGATCTGGGCGTCGAGATCGGCACGGCCGACGTCCCGCTGCTGCAGAAGCGGATCATTGCGCACGCCCTCGAACGTGGTCGCCCTGTCATTACTGCTACCCAGATGCTCGAGTCGATGATCCATCAACCCGAGCCGACCCGGGCGGAGGCCTCCGACATCGCGAACGCGATCCTTGACGGCACCTCCGCAATCATGCTCTCCGGTGAGACAGCCGTGGGCGAGTTTCCGATCGAGGCCGTCGAAGTGATGAACCGGATCGCCTGTGCGGTCGAGCCGAGCCTCGACTACCGACACGAGATCCCCCATGCCGACGACGTGCCGACGATCGGCCAGGCGATGTCGAACGCCGCCTGCGACATTGCCGAAGCGCTCGCAGCCAAGGCGATCCTCGTACCGACCTTCACCGGCCGCACCGCCTCTGCCGTCGCCCGTCTGCGCCCTCGCCGCCCGATCATTGCGGTCACGCACCAGTCCCATTCGCTGCGACACATGGCGATCGAGTGGGGCGTCACGCCGCTAGAGATCGCCGAGACAGACGACGTCGCCGACCTCTGGGTGCGTGCTCTCGATGCCGCCCGTGCCAGTGGCGTCGTCGAAGCCGGCGACCGCCTCGTGATCACCGCCGGTACCGCCGTGAACATCCCCGGCTCGACCAACGTGATCAAGGTCGATATCGCGTAGGAGAATTCGCGATGGAAGAGCATATCGCGAATTCTCCTACGCATTGTTTTCTGCGCGCTTCGCGCGATCCTGAAGGGGCCGGCCTGCCGGCCCGAAACCTCCGTGCAATGCCGGTCACCGGTGATGATTCGATCTCTTGCAGGAAGAGGCAGCGCGGAGCGCGAACGAGGAACCGTGGCACGCGCATCGACGAGAGGGCCCCGGCGGAAACGCCGCCGACTGCGCCTCCTCGTCCCGGTCGCGATCCTGACGGTGATGGCGTTCCTCTACTACCGGCCTCTCGCGAGCTACGTCGAGACGCGCAGCGAGCTCAGCACCCGCCGGGGACAGGTCGTCGTCCTGCGAGCCGAGAAGGTGCGCCTCGAGCGACGGCTTGCGCGGACGACGAGCGATGCTGCGCTGGCCCGTGAGGCGCGGACGATCGGCTACGTCAAACCAGGCGAGCGACTCTTCATCGTCAAGGGCATTGGCGCCTGGCAGCGCCAGCATCGCCCCTGATCGAGCCCGGATCTTTCATCTGGTTCACTCATCTAGGCTTCGCGCGTGGACGACCGTGACATCGTCGAGCGCCAGATCGGCAGACGCCCCCGGTCCTTTCGCCGGGTCGCCGCCCGTTGTCCGTTCGGCCTGCCGGCCGTCACGGAGCAGGAGCCGTACGACGAGAATGGTGTGCCGTTTCCCACCACCTACTACCTCACCTGCCGCCACCTGATCGCAGCAGTCTCTCGCATCGAGGCCGCGGGCGGTGTCGAACGATGGAGCACGGCCGTCGGCGCAAGCTCCGAGCTGACAGCCGATCTGGAGGAGGCGACCACCAGCCAGCGACGTATCCGCCGCGCTCTGGCGGCCGGACGCAAGGGCGCCGATCAGGGCGCCTCGCTCGACTCCGGCATCGGCGGCTCGCGCAATCCCACCCAGCTCAAGTGCCTCCACGCACACGTCGGGTTTGCGCTCGCACACCCCGGCTACAGCATCGGTGAGCTCATCCTCGCCGAGGTCCCTGAACGGTGGCCGACCGGCCGCTGCTGCTCCGCCGTGGAG
>JANOUB010000134.1:0-3586 GCA_031416615.1 Thermoleophilia bacterium | reverse complement strand
CGTCGACGGGCCGCTGGCTCGGCAAGTGCCCGGGCTGCGGCGTTTTCGGTTCGCTGGTCGAGGAGTTGACGAGCCAGGCGACGCCCGCGAGGCGGCGAGGCGGCATCGCGCGCGCGCCGGAGCGACTGGCCGACGTCCGCTCCGAGGAAGCAGCGAGGATCGGGACGGGCGTGCCGGAACTCGATCGCGTTCTCGGCGGCGGGCTCGTGCCCGCGTCACTCGTTCTCGTCGGGGGTGAGCCGGGTGTCGGTAAGTCGACGCTGCTGCTGGCCGCGCTCGGCAACGTCGCGAGCTCAGGCCGGCGGGCCCTGCTCGTCACGGGGGAGGAGTCAGTGGCGCAGGTCAAGCTCCGGGCCGATCGGCTCGGCGGCGCCGAGCAGGTCGAGATCCTCGCGGAGACCGAGCTCGATTCTGTGTGCGCGACGCTCGAGCGGGAGCGTCCCGATGTGTGCGTGATCGACTCCGTGCAGACGCTCTACTCGGCAGAGCTCGGCTCGGCGCCCGGGTCTGTGGGGCAGGTGCGAGAGGCCGCGGGGCGGCTCCTCCGGGTTGCCAAGGAGCAGGGGGTCGCGACGATCCTCGTAGGCCACGTCACGAAGGACGGCTCGGTCGCCGGGCCCCGCGTGCTCGAGCATCTCGTCGATTGCGTGCTGCAGTTCGAAGGCGATCGCTACAACGCGCACCGTGTCCTGCGGGCGGTGAAAAACCGGTTCGGCTCGACGAACGAGCTCGGTGTTTTCGAGATGACCGGCAGCGGGCTCGTCGGTGTCCCCAATCCATCCGAGCTGTTCGGCCGCACCCACCCCGGCGAGGTCGGCGCCGCCGTCGCCTGCGCGCTCGAAGGAACGCGGCCGATCCTGCTCGAGATTCAGTCGCTCGTCTCGCGTACCGACCTTGCCATGCCTCGCAGGGTGGCAACGGGTGTGGATCCGAAGCGACTTGCGATGATCGTCGCCGTGCTCTCGCGCCACGCAGGGATCGCCCTCGGCTCTGCGGACGTCTTCGTGAACGTCGCCGGTGGGGTGCGGATCGACGAGCCCGGCGCCGACTTGGCAGTGGCGCTTGCGATTGCGTCGGCTGCGCGCGGAGTGCCTGTTCGGGACGGTGTGGCGGTGTTCGGCGAGATCGGGCTGACGGGGCGGCTGCGGCCCGCTGCCCAGGCCGAGCGCCGTCTGGAGGAGTGCGCGAAGCTCGGCCTCCAAACGGTGATCGCGCCGGACGGAACCATCAGTCGTGGGGGCCCTCGGGTCACCCGCGCCGAGACCCTTCGGCAGGCGATTGCGGCGGGTCTCGACACCGCCGCAGGCGAGGTCACATAGGCGCGAGGCACATGTCCCGGTCGCGCGCGGCGGGCGCAACTATCGAGAGACCCTCTCGCGAGGGCCCTGATCCAGGCTGAATCGGCGGGCTGCGGGAGTTGGCACAGAGGCGCCTGTCGATCGTCGTCGGCGTGTCCGAAATGGCCCCGAGGCGGCTGCGAATCTCAGCTAGAATGATGTTCCCTCGCCGGCAGCCTCTCAGCGCCGGCGGTGTTCGTGAAATGGGCGGATAACGGGAGGGCTAGCTTGTTCGATGTTGGCGACAATGTGGTGTATCCGCACCACGGGGCAGGCACGGTCGTGAGCAAGGACTCGCGCATTGTTCTTGGGCAGGAGCGCGAGTATCTGACCATCAAGATCCTGCATAACGACATGACGGTCAATGTGCCGACGGAGAACGCCGAGAAGGTCGGTCTTCGCTGGGTGATCGGGCTCGACGCGGTGGAGGTGGTCGTCAAGGCGCTCTCTGGTGAGTCGACCGAGATGCCGAAGAACTGGAACCGGCGCTTCAAGCACAACCGGGACAAAATGAAGACCGGCGACATCCTCGAGCTCGCCGAAGTCGTGCGCAACCTCGCGCTCCGAGACCACGAGAAGGGTCTTTCGACAGGTGAGAAACAGATGTACGTCAAGGCGAAGAAGATCCTCTCGTCGGAATTCATGTACGCGAAGGACATGAGTGAGGACGACGCCGCAGCCTGGCTCGACGAGGTGCTCGCCAATCCTGCGGGCGGCAACAGGAAGGTCAAGCCGAAAGCCAAGGTCGCTGCCGCGAGCGCGTGAGGTCTCACCGCAGCGGCAGGACGGGTGGGTAGGTAGTGACGGACGGTCGCGCCGTGGCCGGTGACGGGAACGACAGTTCGACCTGGGCGATTCTTGTCGCTGCGGGTTCCGGCGACCGGCTCGGCGCCGATCGGCCAAAGGCCTTCGTCGCGCTCGGCGGCCGCGTGCTCCTGGCCGAGAGCCTGGAACGGCTCGACGCGAGCGCCTGGATCGACGCCGTCGTCGTCGCCGTCCCGGCTGACTGGGAGGAGGCTGCGATCGTGCTGGCCGAGGAACTCGTCGCTTCGAAGGTCGCGGCGGTCGTGCCGGGCGGAACGACGCGCGCCGACTCCGTTCGCGCCGCGCTTGCTGAGATCCCGGACGACGCGCTCGTCGTGATCGTCCACGACGCTGCACGCCCTCTCATCGACGATGCCGTGATCGAGCGTGTGCTCGAGCCGCTCGCCGAGGGCTACGACGGCGTTGTGCCCGGGCTACCGCTCGCCGATACGGTCAAGCGGGTCGAGCGGGGTCTCGTCGTCGAGACGGTCGACCGCTCAGCTCTCGTCACGGTGCAGACACCGCAGGCGTTCACCGCCACCGCCCTCCGCGCTGCGTATCGCGACGCCGACCCCGTCGACGCGACGGACTGCGCGTCGCTCGTCGAAGCGCGTGGGGGTCGAATTCGCGTCGTCGCTGGCGACGTCCGGCTGCTGAAGATCACGACGAAAGCCGATCTGCAGCTCGTCGAGTCATGGCTCTGAAGGCAGTCTTCTTCGACGTCGGCGAGACCCTCGTCGATGAGGAGCGTTGGTGGAGAGTGCTTGCCGAGCGGTCTGGCCTGCAGCCGCACGTGGTCTGGGCTGCGCTCGGGGTCACGATCGAGCGGGGCGAGGAGCACAACGAGCTCTGGGGCCATCTCGGGATCGAACAGCCCACCAGCTGGTGGAATGAGTTGCCCTACGACCTCGGTGACCTCTATCCGGACGCGATCGCCTGCCTCGAAGACGTCCGCGCGCTCGGCCTGCGCGTCGGGATCGTCGGCAATCAGACCGCGGCGCTCGAGCGGTGGGCGCGGGAGGCGGCTCTTCCCGCTGATGTGATCTCGTCGTCGGACAGCCTCGGCGTTCGGAAGCCGGATCCTGGCTTCTTCCGGCGCGTCGTGGAGCTCGCTGGGTGCGCCCCGGCGGAGGTCGCCTACGTCGGCGACCGGGTCGACAACGACGTGCTCCCCGCCGCGGCCGCAGGCCTCGTCGCAATCCACGTCCGCCGGGGCCCGTGGGGCCGTCTGCAACGGACGCCACCGGAGGCCACGATTGGCATCGACGACCTCGGGTCCCTACCCGAGGCGCTAGCCTCGCTGGTATGAGCGCTCTTCGCATCGGCCTCGGGATCGACGCGCACGCATTCGAGCCCGGCGTGCCGCTCGTTCTTGCTGGGGTAGCGATCGACAGTCCGCGTGGTCTCGCCGGGCACTCGGACGGCGACGTGATAGCTCACGCGCT